>JBBQOG010000279.1:0-4872 GCA_038330665.1 Bacteroidales bacterium | reverse complement strand
CGCCGGCAAATACTCCTCCCTTCACCGAGAGGCCATTGAATACAAAGCATTCGCACCGCTATATTTGATCCATCATTTAAAAGGAACCAAAATTAAATTAATACAGAATTAAAATGGAACGAATGGACAGAAAATCCCGAGGGGAGAACCGGTTTGAACATCCGGCCTTCGACCATCGCCGGCACATGAACAGTCGCAGAGGCTGGGGTGTGCTGCTGATCATTGTGGCCCTGATCGCTTTGGGCAATGTGTTTGAAATCATTCCCTATGATCTGAAAAGGATTTTGATCTCCTGGCAGATGCTGTTGATCGGAATCGGCGTTTTATCGATTTTTAATAACCGGAATGTATTGCCCGGATTAATCCTGATTGCCATCGGCGGATTTTCCCTGGCCAATCATTACTGGATATTCCCCGAGTACTGGCGGCATGCTTTCTGGCCAATACTTTTACTGGTCGGCGGTATCTACCTGATTATCGCACCACCACGTTATCTCCGTAACTGGACCCGGTCGCAACATGAAGGAGACAGCCGGGATTTTATCGATGAGGTGGCTGTATTCAGCGGCGGCGACAGGATCATCACCTCACAAAATTTTCAAGGTGGCCGAATTTTAAGTGTTTTCGGAGGATCAAAAATAAACCTGATGAACGCGAAACTCGCGGAAGGTGTTCAGATCCTCGATACCCTGAGCGTTTTTGGGGGATCCACGATCATCGTGCCTGCGGGGTGGACGGTAAAGGTGGAGGTTATGGCGATTTTCGGAGGGTTCAGCGACAAACGTGAACGCATGCCGAACCTGGTTTATGACCAGAATACTGTGCTTATAATTAAGGGGATGGCTATCTTTGGTGGTGGAGAAGTGAAATCTTACGGAATTTAACCCATGAGAAACCCGTTCCTGATCAACCGGACGTATACGCTTACCTATATCACTGCATGGATCCTGATTGCCGGGCTCCATGCAGTTGTTTTGTGGCTTGCTTCCGGCCAGGAACCTTTGATCGCTCTCAGCGACAGCCTGGTATTTAATATTTTATTTGCCGGGATTGCTCTTGGTTTGTGGTATTCAATTCGTTATTATGATCTGAACAAGGTTGGATTCCTCGACCGGTTGCTGAATCATTTACTGATTGCCCTGATCGTTCTGGGAGCCTGGCTTGGGGCCGGGTACCTGGTGCAGAATGCGATCTGGCAGGATCAACCGGATTATCATGGGTTTCTGATTGATTCGCTGCCATGGAGGGCTATTTCAGGACTATTTTTTTATTTCCTGGTGATCCTGATCTATTACCTTTATATCAATAATGAAGACCGTAAAGACAGGATCAGTAAGGAATCCAGTCTGAAATTGCAGGTAAAGGAGGCTGAAATTGAAAGATTGAAAGCTCAGATCAACCCTCATTTTCTTTTTAATAGTCTGAATTCCGTTTCCTCCCTGATCCTCAACCAACCCGAACAGGCCCGGGAAATGCTCGTGAGGTTATCGGGATTCCTGAGGTATGCGCTCGAAACCCGGCATAATAACCTGACTTCTCTCGAGTCGGAACTTCAGAATATCCGCTATTACCTGGAAATTGAAAAGGTAAGGTTTGGGTCCCGGCTTCACTTTGATTTTCAGGTACCTGAAGATTGCCTTAAGCTTACCATCCCACACATGATTCTGCAGCCTCTTGTGGAGAATTCAATAAAGCATGGAGTGTACGAGAGCACCGAGCCGGTAAGGATTGAATTAAGGGCAAGCTGCCAGCAGGCGGAAGTCCTGGTAGTGGAAATTTCCAATGATTTTGACCCCGAGGCCCCGCCAAGAAAGGGGAAGGGCATTGGCCTGATCAATACAAAAAACCGCTTGTACCTAGCCTATAATTGCGAAGATTGCCTTACGGTTGAGCGGGCCGAAAATAGATTTATCGTAAAACTGACTGTTCCGCAATTCCCGATTCATGAAAACGCAATTCAAAGCTCTGATCATTGACGATGAGGAACCGGCAAGGGTTCTGATACGTTCTTACCTTGAGGCCTTTCCTGAAATTCTGATCGCTGGCGAATGTGCCAACGGCTTCGATGGATTAAAGGCCATCCAGACTGAAAAGCCCGATTTGGTATTCCTCGATATCCAGATGCCAAAAATTTCCGGTTTTGAAATGCTTGAGCTGCTCGACGAATATCCTCAGGTAATCTTCTCCACTGCCTTCGATGAATATGCTATCAAAGCATTTGAATTCAATGCAGTGGATTACCTTCTTAAACCTTATTCGCGAGAAAGATTTGCCCAGTCGGTTAACAAAGCCGTTGAGCGAATCCGGGAAAAGGCAGGGCCGTCTGCCGGTTTGGCCAAGCTTGCCGGTGGAACACTTCCCGATGGGATATACCTCGACCGCATCGTGGTGAGAACCGGCCAGCGAATTAAAGTGGTGGCTATAAACCAGGTTGAGTATCTCGAAGCCGAAGATGATTATGTGATGATTTATACCCCTGATGGGAGGTATCTTAAACAAATGACCATGGGATACTTTGAGGAACACCTGGATCCTGCGGAATTCCTTCGCGTCCATCGTTCCCATATCGTTAAACTGAATCAAATTGTTCAGCTCGAGCCTTATGACAAGGAAACCAAAGTTTTGGTGATGAAATCCGGAAAAAAAATCCATACCAGCAAAGCCGGACTCAAACGGCTACGTGAGGTACTTGGATTTTAAATAGGCCTTCGCCGGGATGACAATACTCCGATGAACGGTGCGGGTAAGAGAAGGGGTCCCGGTTGAGGGTTTCGTGGTGAGGGACGGGGTCCCCGGTTGAGGGTTTCGTGGTGAGGGACGGGGTCCCGGTTGAGGGTTTCGTGTTGAGGGACGGGGTCCCCGCGTTCGCGGGGATGACAACTCTCCGAGGGTAACTTACTGGCTGCCAACTGCCAACTGCCAACTGCCAACTGCCTCCTGCCGACTGCCAACTGCCAACTGCCAACTGCCAACTGCCTCCTGCCTCCTGCCTCCTGCCTCCTGCCTAATAAATCATCTTATACCCGATCCCTCTCACATTCAGTATTTCCACATTGCTGTCATATTGCAGGTGCTTGCGGAGTTTGGTGATGAATACATCCATGCTGCGGGCATTGAAGAAATTGTCGTCGCCCCACACTTTATTTAACACAAAGGAGCGTTCCACCACCTGGCTTCGGTTGATACAAAGCAACCAGAGTATTTCCGCTTCCCGGTGCGTGAGCTTGGTAATCTGGTTCCGGAATTCCAGCGTCTGCTTCATGTGGTCGAAACGATAGGCTCCAATTTGATGCACCTCCACCTCATCATCAGATTTCAATGCTTTTTCCGGTTCAGTCAGGCGTGCCTTGATCCGTACAATCAGTTCCTCCATGCTGAAGGGTTTTTTGATGTAATCATTGCCGCCTACTTCAAAGCCCTTGACCACATCATTTGTTTGAGATCTGGCGGTCAGAAAGATAATCGGGGTGATCGAATCGATTTTCCTGATCTCCTGGGCCATCGTAAATCCATCCTTTAGCGGCATCATGATGTCGAGCAGGCAGATGTCGGGTTTAAATTCCGTGAACGACTGCATGCCTGATTTGCCATCCTGGCAGTAACGTACATCAAATCCTCGTGATTCGAGACTTTCCTGTACAATTAACCCAAGGGATTGCTCATCTTCCACAAACAATACTTTTATCTTTTTCATCGCATCTTAAACTGAAGTTCGTATGGCATTATTGAATTTCGGGTAATGCAACGGTAAACTCGGATCCGGAACCCAGCTGGCTTTTTACACCGATCGTTCCACCGTGTGCCTCTACTATCTGTCTCACATAGGCTAATCCCAGGCCGAATCCTTTCACCGCATGAAGGTCCCCGGTGGGTACCCGGTAAAATTTATCGAATATATGTTTTTGTTGTTCTTTGGAGATCCCCATTCCATGGTCCTTCACGCTAAAAACTACAAACTCATTTTCCCTGTAACAGCTGATTTCCAGGATTGCGGAATTGCCGGAATATTTAACTGCATTGTCAAACAAGTTATTAATGACATTCTGAAAGTGAAACTTATCCGCATGTATGTAACCCGGGCCTTTTAGGTCGAACCGGAACTCCACTTTTTCCGGATTCTGCAAAATGAATTGCTGAGCCGTTTCTTCCAAAATAAGACTGATGTTAAAAGTTTCCTTGAATAAAACGAGCTGCTGTTTTTCAAAAGTACTAATGCGCAGCACATTCTCAACCATTCCGGATAGCCTGTTCAGCTCTCTTCGTGATAAGTCAATGTATTTCAGACTTTTGGTTCGATCGTCCAAAGCATTGAACTGTACCAGTGCCTCCATTGCGGCGGAAACGGTAGCGATGGGTGTTTTCAATTCATGCGTCATGTTATTGACGAAATCATTCTTGATTTCTGAGAGTTTTTTCTGACGCACAAGCATCGCCAGCATGTAGAAAAAACTTCCGGCGATCAGGAGAACAAAGAAAACCGAAGCAAACAGCGTCATCCACATCCGTTTGAGCAGATAGGAACGGGAACCCGGGAAATAGGCGAGTACTTTTTCATTATTCTGATTGATTCCAGGGAGTTTTTGAATGGCCTGGGCCATTTGAAATTGCTCCGCGGTACCACCTGTCAAATCAAAAACCGAATCATTCTTGCTGAACGCCAGGTTAAAGGGGGTGGTGATCCGGTGTTCCTTCAGGAGTTTTTCAAATTTCGCTCTAATGGCGGGCAGTTCGGGCTGGATAGTAGCCAGGCTCTGAAAGACCTTTCCGACGATCCGGTCGAGGTCAGCCTGCTTGATATAAATGGAATCCTTCAGCTGATTACCATTGGATCCGTTTTCTGTCCGGGTTGCCTGTGTAGCGGTTCGGTAGGTT
>JBBQOG010000278.1:0-4878 GCA_038330665.1 Bacteroidales bacterium | reverse complement strand
TACCACCATCAGGCTGATCAGCCTGAAGAAATTGAATGCAAGACCCTGTTTGATTTGTTTGCCGGTCATACTTTCCTTGTTTTGACTGATTCCACAAGCAGGTTAAAGATAAAGGTCATCAGGAATAAAATGATCCCGAGCGCAAACAGGGCCTTGAAATGGGTGCCGCCGAACGGGGCTTCGCCCAGTTCCGCTGCTATGGTGGCCGGAATCGTTCGAACCGGTTCGAGAAAGGTATGCGGAATCACGGAGGCATTACCGGTAACCATCAGAACGGCCATGGTTTCGCCTACTGCACGACCGATCCCCAGAATCACGGCGGCGATGATGCCCGACTTAGCGTAGGGAATCGTCACTCTGACAACGGTTTGCCAATGGGAGGCTCCCAATGCCAGACTCGCTTCTTTCAGTGCCCGGGGGGTGGTGCGAATGGCATCTTCCGCAATGGTGATGATCGTGGGCAATGACATGATGGCCAGAACCACACTGCCCGCCAAAGCGGTTTCTCCTACATCCAGCCTGAATAGTTTTTGTATCAGGGGTACCAGCACCACCAACCCGAAAAAGCCATAAACCACGGATGGAATGCCGGATAGGAGTTCAATAACCGGTTTAAGTACATTGCGGAAACGGCGTCCTGCAACTTCGGCCATGTAAATGGCCGTGATCAACCCGATGGGCAAGGCAAGTAAAATAGCTCCGAAACTCACCCATAAAGTTCCCAGTATAAGTGGCAATGCCCCATACACCGCAGCCGGCTGGGAGGTCGGGTACCATTCCGTTCCGGTCAGAAATTCTTTTAGTGTGATCTTTTTTAGCGGGATCAATTTCCCCTTGAAATCTTTTTTCAGATAGGTATCAGGAAAGTAGGCGATCACACCCGGGTTTTCCAGTACATATTTTTCAATCAGACCGGGGAGGTTTTTCATGTCCTCTCCAAGCTCCTCTTCGGTAAACTGACCGGCAATATTGTCAATGGAAACCGGTGTAATCTCTTCGTCGTTTCCCGAAAGATCTTTCCAGTTGGTAATGTCCTGATTGAAAATGTCCTTCACTTGTTTTGAGGAGAGCTCGCTCAAAGGGTTGGTTGAATTGACCACCACCACGAGATGACCTTCCACAGCTGTCTGATTAAACAATCCTATTCCTTCGCGGAAAAGGAATATAACAACAAGCAGCACGGTTACGCTGGTAACCATGCTGCTTGTAAAAAGTACTCCGTGAGCTAATTTCTCAATAAACCGTTTGAATCGTTTCATCAGAAAGCCGGAGGGCTGAATTATTTCTTCAAAGGTACATAACCCACTTTTAAAACAATCTTCTGACCTTCAGTGGACTTAATGTAGTTCAGGAAAGGGGTAACTGTTTTTTCAATACTGGTGAGAAAGTAGTAGTAAAGCGGACGCGTAATGGGGTAAGCCTTACTCATGGCCGTCTCAACAGTAGGGGTGACAAACGTTTTTCCCTTATCATAAGATACATTCAGTGCTTTTACATTCTTTTCCACATAGGCCAGCCCGATGTATCCGATGGCCCCTTTGGTCTGGCTCACCGACTGTACCACCGCACCGGTTGCAGGCATCAGCAGTGCAGAGGAGGTGAAGTTCTTATTGTTCATGACATGTTCCTTGAAAAACTCATAGGTGCCTGAACTGGTTTCCCTCGAGTAGGCAATAATTTTCAGGTCCGCACCACCCACATCTTTCCAATTGGTGATTTTTCCGGTGAAGATTCCTTCCAGTTGTTCCCTGGTGAGCTGGTTAATGGGGTTCGAAGGGTTCACAATAACCGCGAGAGCATCGTAGGCAATGATCACTTCCTTGAAAGCTTTTCCGGCTTCCTGCATTTTTAGCTTTTCATCCATCTTCATTTTGCGGGATGCCTGAGCAATATCGGTGGTTCCGCTGATGATGGCCGCAAGACCCACGCCGGATCCTCCGCCGGTTACTGCGATTGATGCGTTCTTGTCGGTTTTCATGAAGGCTTCCGCCTCGGCCTGTGATAAAGGCAGGCAGGTATCACTGCCCTTAATTTTGAATGATTGTGCATGAATCAGGGCTGGCAGTAAAATCGCCAGTGCAATCATCTTTACAGTTTTGTTTTTCATTTTTTATATTTTATAAGTCTTTACAGATTAAAATTTGTATTGAACACGGAGAGTAAACACATTGTCCATACGGTTGGTTGACAAATCTTTTAAAGTGCTGGGATTGACCAATTGTGAAGTGGTTTCATTCGTTACGAAGTCATAATAGGCGGTGATTTTCACCTGGCTGTTCCATTTGTATACCAGTCCTGCACCCCAGGTGGAGTATTTGATGTCGGCTGCTCCGGTGGCTTTATCTTTTCCAGATACTTTAGCACCGATCTCATTCCCCGAAACAGCTGTATTCGGATCGTAAAAGTCATATTTTAGCACCGTTTGAAACTTTGATTGGGCAATGTTCTGCACCCAATAAAAATAGGCTCCGTTGAATTGGCGGGTATAAGCGTCGCCGGGTTGGGTGGCCGGACTGGTTGTACTGGTTGCGGTGGCGGGTTGGGTTCCCTGTATGTATTCTCCTCTTAATTGGGTCAGTCCAAGAGGGGTGTCAAACGAAACCTGTGCATCGGCTCCATAATATTCCCTGCGCAATCTGCTTCCAGGCTGTGCGGTGGTGGAGTCAACCGTGAATGCCATTATCTCACCCGCAGGCAACATAATATTGTTCATGGAATAGTCATATCGCGTTCCCTGTCTCCATCCCCCATTGTAATAGGATAATCCCAACGCCAGTTTAACGTTCTGGCTCCGGTTGGTCTTATTGATCGAAATGTGACCGATGAAATCTTTAAATCCGTCAAAATCAATTGCATTGGGACCGATTCCGTTATACAAACCGGCATCGATTTTCAGGAAATTGAAGTTGGAAGTTTTCGGTGGCTGAAAAGTCAGTTTAGCCCCCAGGTCACGCTCACCGGGGAAAAGCGTTTGGAACATCCGGGAACGCTCCGGGCTTTCGCGCGAGCTGGAAGAGTAGGAAATCTCGTAGCCAAATGGGCGGTCCATCACACCGGCTGTTACGGCAAAACAATTCAGCCAGGGTTCCATGAAGCTTACATTGGCATCTTTAATCCCTACACCTTTTTCGGTTACATCTACCTGCATCACAAATTTCGAGAATGCATAGTCGTAGGTGAGTTTAAACCGTCCGCGACGCACAGCGAAGCGATTGTCGATTCCAGACGGGAAATTTCCGGCCGCAAAGGATTCAATGCCAGCGGTGTCAGCCTTCTGAAACTGAGCCTGGATGTATCCGGAGATCTTCAATCTGTTGAGGACTTCGGCCTCGGATTGTAATTTCTCCAGAATTGGATAAATCGTATCCGGTTGAACTACTTCGGTTTGCTGGGCCTGAAGCCCGGTCGTTGGTACTAAAAATCCAAAAACCACCAATGCGGTAATGCCAATTTTATTAAGTCTCATTAAGGTTTCTTTGTTAATCCGTTACAAAAGTATCACCGTAACATCAAGTGGAGGTTAACGGAATGTTACCTTAATGTTAAGAAATTTTACCCCAGCATCCGCTCGATAGCCGACTTTTCATTCTCGGTCAGATCCGGCATGTGGCTTAAGGCTTGGACCGTTTTGTTCTTGAAGTTCCAACAGGTCATCTGGCGAAGCGATAACCGCCGGGCAAATTCATAAGAGGAGATCTCTTCACTTCCTTTACAAACATTATAGGCAATATAAAAGGCCTTACTCAGGGGGAACTTGCAATTGTGGAATATGGTACCCGTTGTGGCCGATTCCTCCGATTTGCACTTGGTGCACCGTCGCGAATGGGGCGTTTTTCCCGGGCAAAAATTGGTGTTGCCGCATTTCCGGCAGGTAAAGCCATCGCTCCATTTAAGCCCGGCAAGGAATGCAAGGCACGCTTCATCGCTCTCAAACAGCAATTGAAGCTCCTCGTTAGTCAACCCTTCCCGGAAAATTCTGCTCATAATCAGTGATATAAAGTGCAAAGGTAAAAAAATAGTGATACTAATATGATTTAAGTGATAGTAAAGCGATTTAATCAAAAACTTTTTTCTACTTTTGCCCCTGATAATTATTTAACAGATGAAAGAATCCTGCGAGACAGAAACGAGACCCAAAACATTCAGTCAACTGATGACTTCAGCTTATTTCTGGAAACCGGCAACTGCCATGATCATTGGTGGCATTCTGGGTTATCTGTATTATCACTTTGTCGGCTGCACTTCAGGTGGTTGTGCAATTACCGGAAATCCTTATCTCAGTATCATTTCCGGTAGTTTTCTGGGACTTGCATTTGTGAACAGACCTTGCAGAACTTGCTAATTGTCGTAACTTTAGCTAATATATAATATGGAAATAAAGGAAATAGATAAGAGATACAGTGAACTGGCAGAGTCTGACTGCTGCCTCTCCTGCGGAGGCGCGATCAACTATGCGTTGCCACTTCCGGGTGAGGTTTGTGTGGACCTGGGTAGCGGTCGCGGTACGGATGTGCTGCGGATGGCCGAACAAGTGGGAGAGAACGGATTTGCCTATGGAATTGATATTTCAGAGGGCATGCTGGAAAAGGCCAGGCGCAATGCCGACAAGCTAAACGTGAAGAATGTACTGTTTATCAGGAGTGAACTGGAAAAACTGGAGCTGCCCGACAAGCTGGCTGATCTGGTTATTTCAAATTGTACGCTTAATCATGCGGCAGATAAACAGGCCGTGTGGAATGAAATTCACCGTATTCTGAAAAAAGGCGGGCGGTTTGTGGTGAGCGACATTTATGCTACCAATCCGATACCGGAGCAATACCGGACCGATCCGGTGGCTATTGCCGAATGCTGGGCAGGCGCCGTAACCCGGGCTGAATA
>JBBQOG010000277.1:0-4889 GCA_038330665.1 Bacteroidales bacterium | reverse complement strand
GCCCTGAAAAATAAGGAGGTAATCATATCCGGAATTACAGTAGGATTAATAGGTTATGCCGTCGGGAACTATCTTGGGATTACGCTTTCCTATCTTCTGGGTCTGATGCTTTAACGCTATGAAAACCATCATAACTGTGATCTTTGCCGTACTGGTCTTTCTTCAGACCCCGCGGGAAACACTTGCTCAAGGCACACTGGAAAATTATCAGTTTTACAGCCCGGCACTCGGACGGGAAATGTCGTGCCGATTATATCTTCCGAAAGAATATAACCCCACGAATCCGGGAACCCGGCTGCCGGTAATCTATTTTCTACACGGGGCAACCGTTGGCTACGAAGGCTATGATCCGCTTTTTTTGCTTTTCGACAACCTGATTTCCCTGAAAATAATCAAACCGGCCATTCTGGTTATTCCGGATGGTTTGGCTCCGCCCTATAATGGCAGCTTTTATACGAATTCCGTGCTTTACGGTAATTTCGAGGATTACCTGATTGAGGACCTTATCCCTTTTATTGACGGTCGATTCCACACAATCGCTGAACGTACAGGCCGCGGGATTATGGGCGCCTCCATGGGGTCCTATGGTGCGATCAAGCTGGCGATGAAGCATCCCGGACTTTTTGTGGGTGTAGCCGGTCATTCCGGGCCATTGAATACCTTGCTTTTTGATTATTTCATCCCCACACTGATCGCCGAAGATGGCGGTGTGGCACCGTTTCACTGGTCCCCTGGTCCCGAAAAGCCCTTAACCAACCTTACCTTTACCATGGCCGGGGCCTTTTCACCGAACCTCAGCCAGCAGTATCTGGTTGATTTCCCACTTGACTCACTGGGGCGCACCGTGCCGGAAATAATGGACAGGTGGAACCGGGAGAATGTGAGCAATCTTGCCAGGACGTTTGATCCCTCATCCAATCTGCCAATTAGCTTTGATTGCGGCACGCTCGACGAATATGAACTCTATTACCAAAACCGGGCATTTGCCGACACGCTGAAGAAATACAACATCACGCATACCTACCAGGAATACCTGGGAACACATGTAACCGGACTTCCGGTAAGGGTCACCCTTTCGTTTGCCTGGTTCAACCAATTGTTCCATCCAACCGGTATTGGCACCTCCGGATTATCCTCTTCAAACGACTGGTCAATTTCCCCAAATCCTGCAAATGAGTTTATTACGATACACACCACAAATGTCTGGAATTCTATGGACCACTGTACGATCCATCTGAATGACATCAGCGGTCGCCTGGTCTTGACCCGGAAACTCGGTCCGGGAGAAAACAGAGTCAGCGTAAAGGATCTTCCCAAAGGCACATATTTTGCCTCAATCTGGAACGGAGAATCCATACAGAATTATACCACATTAATTATCCGTTAGTTAACGAATCATGCAAAGAAATGAAAACCTTCAATCGATCCGGAAATTAATGGCAGAATCCGGAATACAGGCCTATATAATACCTGCATCCGATCCCCACCAGAATGAGTATATCCCGCCTTGCTGGCAGTTTCGATCATGGCTGTCGGGGTTCACCGGAACCGCAGGCACCATAGTGATCACTGCTGATATTGCCGGATTATGGACAGACTCCAGGTATTTCCTCCAGGCCGAAACCCAGCTCAAAGGCAGCGGGATTGATCTTTTCAGATTAACAGTACCGCATACCCCCGAACACGTCGGCTGGCTAACAGCAAACCTCTCCCCGCATTCCAAAGTTGGAATTGATGACCGGTATTTTTCAATGGGAATGGTTGAGTATCTGGATGGGGAATTAAGGAGTGCCGGACATCAGCTGATCACCGGCATCGACCTGATGAGTCCGGTTTGGACCGACCGTCCGGAAATTCCTGCAAATGAGGTATTTGTACACAAACTTGAATTTGCAGGACTTTCAAGGAAGGATAAACTCAAGCAGGTGCATGAAGAAATGAAAAGATTAAACTGTGACTATCATTTAATTACCACTCTTGATGATATCGCATGGCTCCTGAACCTCCGTGGCGGTGATATATCATTCTGTCCCTTCTTTATCAGTTTTTGCATCGTAAACCGGGAAGAAACCCTTCTGTTCATTAATCCAGAAAAAATACCGTCTAGGATTGAAGCAGATCTCCGGGCAGATCAGATAGTGATGAAGCCCTACGATTCACTTGCCGGATATCTGGAATCCCTTCCGGCCGAATCCACCCTATACTTTGCACCTGAAAAGGTCAATCATTCCCTTATTCGGGCCATTCCGGCTCACGTAAACCGGAAGCAGGGAATGAATATTACCACCGGGCTCAAATCGATCAAAAATCCGGTGGAGATTGAGGGGTTGAAACGTGTGATGATCAAGGATGGAGTCGCCTGGGTAAAAACGTTGCATTGGATTCAGAAGCAACTGGAAAATGGCGTCACCGAATCCGAATGGTCCGTTGCACTAAAGATTGCCGGATTCAGGGCTGAACAGGATGGTTACCAGGGGGAAAGCTTTCACCCCATATCGTCGTACGGATGGCATGGTGCCGTAGTACATTACAGCGTGACCCCACTAGAATCGCTGGAGCTTAAGCCAATAGGTATTTTCCTGCTTGATTCAGGAGGTCACTATTCGGACGGGACCACCGATACTACCCGTACGATCACGCTCGGATCACCGGATCCCATTCAAAAGTCGGATTTTACCCGTGCCCTGAAAGGCACACTGGGAGTGTCAATGCTACGGTTTCCCAAAGGCACCAAAGGGTACCAGATGGACATCCTGGCCCGGAAATCATTATGGGAGGCTGGCATGAACTACGGTCATGGTACCGGTCATGGTGTGGGCTTTTTTCTGTCGGTGCACGAAGGTCCCCAGACCATCGGCACCTCCGCTTCGGGATATCTCAATATCAGTCTGGAACCCGGAATGGTGACCACTGTGGAACCGGCCATTTACCGGGATGGAAGCTATGGAATGCGAACAGAAAACATGACTCTGGTTACAGAAGATGTGGAAAATGAATATGGGATCTTCTACCGTTTCGAAACCCTTACACTGGCTCCGGTCGAAAGAAAACTGATTGATAAGGAGCTCCTGTCGGCAGAAGAAACAATCTGGCTGAACCACTATCATCAAACGGTATACG
Source organism: Bacteroidales bacterium (assembly GCA_038330665.1). Classification (GTDB taxonomy): domain Bacteria; phylum Bacteroidota; class Bacteroidia; order Bacteroidales; family UBA12481; genus UBA12481. Next base: position 1,769 of record JBBQOG010000277.1, on the reverse strand, counting down.
AAAAACTATCGGAACATCTCTCCGGCGAGGAAAAAAACTGGTTAAAGGAAGCGACAAAACCCTTATAATCAATCGAAATGGATCTGTTAATCAAGAACATAAAACAGCTGATCCAAATTCTGGAGCCCGGAACACGATATGTGGCCGGAAAAGCGATGGGCAGCCTCAACCGGATCGACCAGGCCTGGTTGCGGGTGAAGGATGGCCGGATTCAGGATTTTGGGCCCATGGATACCTGCAGCCACAGAGCGGACCAGGTCATTGATGCTACCGGAAAGATTGTGATGCCCGCATTCTGTGATTCACACACCCACCTGGTTTATTCGGGCAGCCGTGAACAGGAATTCGTCGACCGGCTGCATGGACTTACCTATGAGGAAATTGCGCAAAAAGGAGGAGGAATTAACAACAGTGCCATCAGGTTGAGGAATACCAGTGAAGATGAACTATATCAGAGCGCCTCGGAAAGGATCCGTGAGATAATCCTCCAGGGGACCGGTGCGGTTGAGATCAAAAGCGGATACGGGTTGAATACTGAATCCGAACTGAAGATGCTTCGCGTGATTCGTCGGTTAAAAGAAACCATGCCGGTGACCATTAAATCCACCTTCCTCGGAGCCCATGCCGTTCCAGCTGAGTTCAAGGACAATCAGGATGGTTATGTTGACCTGATTATCAACGATATGCTACCAATAATTGCCAAATTGCATCTGGCTGATTATATTGATGCATTTTGCGACAAGGGCTTTTTTACGGTTGAAAACACCCGCAGGATTTTGGAAGCAGGGGCTGCTTTTGGATTACGTCCCAAAATTCATGCAAATGAACTCGCCTTATCCGGAGGGATACAGGTTGGTGTAGCGTTTAATGCCTTATCGGTGGATCATCTCGAATTCACCGGAGAGGAAGAGATTCGAACCCTGCTTGATAGTGGGACGATGCCTACCCTGCTCCCCGGGGCTGCACTTTTCCTGGGCCTGCAATGCCCACCTGCAAGAATGATGATCAATGCCGGACTACCGGTGGCACTGGCCTCCGACTTTAATCCGGGTTCCTCACCAACAGGGAACATGATGCTGATGATGGCCCTTGGGTGTTTGACCCTGAAGATGACGCCTGAAGAAGTGATTCATGCCAGCACGATCAATTCGGCGTATGCCATGGGTGTGGAAGGCGAAACCGGCAGCATCACGGTTGGCAAACAGGCCAATCTGATTATTACCAGTCCGGTTCCGGGCTATACGTATTTACCGTATGCCTATGGTTCGAACCTGATTGATACCGTGATCCTGAAGGGTCAAAAAATTGAAAAAACTAAACTATTACCATGAATACGCGCTTAATCGAATGTGTACCCAACTTTAGCGAAGGCAATGACCTTTCGGTAATCAGGCAGATAACCGACCAGATTGAATCAGTTCCCGGCATCAGGCTGCTGGACGTGGACCCCGGTAAGGCCACAAACCGGACCGTAGTGACCTTTGTGGGACCTCCTGAAGAAGTTATGGAGGCCGCATTTTTAGCCATTCGCAAAGCCTGTGAAGTAATTGATATGCGCCACCACAAGGGGGAACATCCCCGTTTTGGTGCAACGGATGTTTGTCCTTTTGTACCGGTGAGTGGCGTAACCATGGAAGAGGCTGCAGAATATGCACGACAATTGGCCAAAAGAGTTGGAGAAGAATTACATTTTCCGGTTTACTGTTATGAATTTGCAGCCTTTGAGGAAAAAAGGAAAAACCTGGCGAACGTCCGCAGCGGCGAATATG
>JBBQOG010000276.1:0-4894 GCA_038330665.1 Bacteroidales bacterium | reverse complement strand
AGATGGAACTGAGCCTGACCAAAAATCAAAAGTTTACCACACGAGCCAATTATTATTTTCGAGAAATTACAAAGCCATAGGATTATGAGCAACGACTTAAATCTATACAATACCCTATTGCACGATATTAAGCGGCGTGTTAGGCAGGGGCAGCTACGAGCAAATCTAAAGGCAAATGCCGAAATGTTGGCTGCCTATTGGGATATTGGACGAATGATACACGAACGCCAACAAAAAGAAGGATGGGGTGCTGGTGTGATTCCTCGTTTGGCAAATGATTTGAAAAACGAACTGGCCGAAATAAAAGGGTTTTCAGAGAGGAATTTGAAAACTATGATTCAATTTTATAAGGAATATTCAGATTTCCCAATTGGGCAACTACCCGTTGCCCAATTACAAGAATTCAAGAATTCATTTAGGCAACTACCCGTTGCCAAATTGCACCCTACTGATATTCAAAATGATTTGATATCCTTAACGGGATGGGCACACCATATCATTCTCATTCAAAAAATAAAAGATCTGCCTAATCGCTATTGGTACATGCAACAATGCCTCATTAACGGTTGGAGTAGAGACACGTTGGTAGAGATGATTAAAACCTCTGTACACCAACGACAAGGAAATGCAGTAAACAATTTCGACACTACTCTACCACAAATGCAATCAGCATTGGTAAAAGAGATGCTGAAAGATCCGTACATATTCGATTTTACAACACTTGCCACCGAATATACCGAACGCGATTTGGAACTGCAACTGGTGAAACATGTACAGGAATTTTTATTGGAACTTGGTGCTGGTTTTGCTTTTGTTGGCAGGCAATATAGGTTAGAAGTAAGCGACAGAGATTTTTATATCGACCTGTTGTTTTACCATCTCAAAATGCGATGCTTTGTTGTGGTAGAACTAAAAAAAGGAGAATTTTTGCCGGAATATGTCGGTAAAATGAATTTCTACTGTTCGGCTGTGGACGACACAATAAAGCACGACACCGATGCACCTACAATTGGCCTCATTCTATGCCAAGGCAAGGATAAACTGTTTGCAGAATACGCTTTAAGAGATATAAATAAACCCATTGGAATATCCGATTATGAGTTAACGCGAATGCTGCCCAACAATTTAAAGAGCAGCTTACCTAGTATTGAGGACATTGAAAAGGAATTGAATGAAAAGCTAAAAGTGGAAAGAGGGTTGATTGCACAAAAGAAAACATCGGAGTGAGCTCTTGGTAAAGACAACCTCTATTGTAATAATCGGATCGGAATAGTATTAAAAATGAACGTTAACATGATGAACTCACGAGAAAGAGTGCTGGCTGCAATCAATCATTCATTCCTGCGGCTCAATATCCCTTTTAATGCCACAGATGATTGAAGCCGGATTTGAAATTTTTTCCGAAGGCGGAGGGTTTGTGTTCAATACCGTTCATAATATCCTTCCTGATGTGCCGCCGGAAAATATTGTGGCCATGTTTGAGGCTGTGAATGAATTCAATAGAATAAAATAAAAAAATTGCCCAATGAAACAAACAACTATTATTGCCTGTATTTTGATTTGCGGACTCAGTGCCTGCACGCCAAAAAAACAGGGTTACTATCCGGATACCTCAGGCTATGCATCCCCAAAAGGAACAAAGGTATTTGAGCCGGATTCCGCAGTTATCGCGAATCATTATCAAATCCCCGACTGGTTCAGGGATGCCAAATTCGGGATTTTTATCCACTGGGGCGTCTATTCTGTTCCTGCCTATTTTGATGCCTGGTATGCTTCCCGGATGTACGATGTGGGAACCGAATCCTACAAACACCACCTTAAAACCTATGGAGATCTGACTAAATTCGGCTATAAGGATTTCATTCCCATGTTCAAGGCTGAAAATTTTAATGCCGACGAATGGATATCAATGTTTAAAGATGCAGGAGCAAAATATATTGTTCCGGTTGCTGAACATCATGATGGCTTTTCCATGTATAACTCCGTGGTTAATGAATGGAATTCGGTTAAGATGGGGCCTAAGAGAGATGTGGTTGGTGAAATAAAGAAGGCTACCTTAAAAAATGGTCTTCATTTTGGCTTGTCGTCCCATCGGGCCGAACATGCCTGGTTTTATACCGGAGGAACCAGGATCCCATCGGATGTTCAGGATCCGAAATACAAATCACTGTATGGCGAGTGTCTTGAGCGCCCTCAGCCCGAGCTTAACTCGACCGATGCTACAGGTCGGACAGGCTCTAACTATCGGTCCAGAGAGATTTTTGTCGCTCATCTTTATGAGCTGGTTGATTTGTATGAGCCCGAATTGTTTTGGTTCGACTGGACGGTTGGGATTAGCTCTCTTCAACCGGTGATGTATCAGTTTATGGCTTACTATTATAATTCAGCCCTGGATTGGAATAAGGAAGTCGTTGTGAATACGAAATACGGCTATGGCGATAATATCCAGGTAACTGATCTTGAAAGGGAGAAGTCAGACAAAATTAAAAAGTATCCCTGGCAAACGGATACCTCTATTGGCGAAAAAGCATGGGGGTATATTGAAGGAGAAACCTTCAAATCAGTGAACAAAATTATAGATGAATTGGTGGATATTGTTTCCAAGAATGGGAACCTGCTGCTGAATGTTGGGCCGAAAGCAGATGGGACCTTCCCACCGGAAGTTCATGAAAGACTACAGGAGATCGGAGCCTGGCTTAAGGTTAACGGGGAGGCCATTTATAACACCAGACCCTGGATAAACGGCTGTGAAGGAGAAGTGATTACCGGTAAGATTTCAGCAGATGCCGGAGAGCCGCCCTATACCGCTCAGGATATCTGCTTCACAAAGAATGGGGATGTTTTATATGCCATCTCCCTGGATTGGAACCCGGAAGGAGTTGTTATTCATTCGGTCGATGATGGTATGAAGGTAAAAGATGTTTCCATGCTGGGATCAACCGAGAAGCTATCGTGGAAGCAAACACCGGATGGGCTAAAGGTCTCATTTCCTAAAAATAAGCCTTCCGAATATGCCCATGTGCTAAAAATCATGTTATAAAAACAGAACAGATGAATATCAAACAAGTTTCTAAGATCAAGGGGGTTAAGCGCGGTGTTAGTTTTTTACTTACCCTTGTTATATATCTAACATTCAGTCCTCTTCAAGCTCAACAGTCAACTGGCAATTATACTATTCTTACGGCTCAGAAGATTAATGCAACAACGGTTGAAGTTACTTTTTCCAATGGCCAAAAATTGCTCTTCGACTTTTATGGAGATAATATTTTCAGGCTCTTTCAGGATAATTCCGGGGAAGGAATACGGACTCCAAAAGCAGATCCGGAAGCTCAGATCTTAGTTACTGATCCAAGAAGAACCCTTGCCGAATTAAGTATCACCAACAATGATAATGAGTTGCAAATCGCTACCGGAAAAATCAACATCATTTTTGATAAAAACACTTCCTTATTCGCGGTTATTAACCGGCAAACAAATTCCGTGGTTTTACAGGAGATGGAGTTGCCAGTTTTTGAAGAAAAGCGCGTTACCTTAAGTTTAAAGGAGAATACCGACGAATATTTTTATGGTGGTGGAGTTCAAAACGGACGGTTTTCCCATAAAGGCAAAGCGGTAATCATAGAAAACCTAAGTTCCTGGGAAGATGGCGGGGTTGCATCTCCAACTCCATTTTATTGGTCTTCAAAAGGATATGGTTTTATGTGGTATACCTTTGATCCCGGAAAATATGATTTTGGATCTGAAACGAGTGGCAAGGTTAAGCTGATGCATAGCACCGCCTACCTGGATGTCTTTTTTATGATCGACGAATCTCCGGCAGGCTTGCTGGGTGATTTTCATCAATTGACGGGGAACGCGATTCTTTTACCAAAATTTGGCTTTTATGAAGGTCATTTGAATGCCTACAATCGCGACTTCTGGAAAGAGGATTCAGCCGGGATCTTATTTGAAGATGGCAAGCGGTATAAGGAAAGTCAGAAGGACCATGGCGGAACAAAAGAGTCGTTAAATGGAGAAAAAAATAATTATCAATTTTCCGCGCGGGCGGTGATCGACCGTTATGAAAATGCGGATATGCCTTTTGGCTGGATTCTGCCCAATGATGGATATGGCGCCGGTTATGGACAAACAGAAACACTGGATGGCAACATTCAGAACCTGAAAGAATTTGGTGATTACGCCAGAAAGAAAGGAGTACAAATCGGATTATGGACACAGTCGGACCTGTATCCCATAGATAGCATAAAGCCATTATTACAAAGAGATATTGTAAAAGAGGTGCGGGATGCCGGTGTGCGGGTGCTAAAAACGGATGTAGCCTGGGTGGGCCCCGGGTATTCATTTGGTCTCAATGGAGTAGCCTACGCAGCCGATATTATGACGAAATATGGAAATAACGCCAGGCCCTTTATTATTACTATCGACGGCTGGGCCGGCACACAACGGCATGCAGCCATTTGGACGGGCGACCAGACTGGGGGTCTTTGGGAGTACATCCGTTTTCATATTCCAACCTATATTGGCTCAGGCTTGTCAGGACAGCCCAATATCACCTCAGATATGGATGGCATATTTGGAGGGAAAAACCTTTTTGTTAACACCAGGGATTTTCAGTGGAAAACATTTACGCCCATGCAGTTAAACATGGATGGGTGGGGTGCGAACCCGAAATACCCTCAGATCCTGGGCGAACCGGTCAGTTCTATTAACCGAACCTATCTGAAGTTAAAATCGGAACTGATACCTTATACCTACAGTATCGCAAAAGAAGCAGTGGATGGCTTACCAATTATCAGGGCCATGTTCCTCGAATCTGCAAATCCTTACACCCGGGGAAAAGCTACCCAGTATCAGTATATGTATGGCCCCTGCTTTTTAGTTGCACCCATATATC
>JBBQOG010000275.1:0-4896 GCA_038330665.1 Bacteroidales bacterium | reverse complement strand
CCGGGCCGGGACCCCAATTACGTCAATGCCCAGGGCATCGCGGAGCCCCGGATCGATCTCACCGAGCATCTGGTAGGGTTCGATGACTTTCACCTTGTAATCGTGATGACCGAAAGTCCGCTGCCATAGTTTATTGATGATGGAAACATGAATGCCGGTCACCGGTGTGGCTCCAAAATCTACACAAACCCGGTCGGGCTGCTGATGGTTCAGCGTGGCCAGAAGTCGTTCTTTACTAGTCATTTTCGGATATTGATTAATTATCGATTGCCTTGATATAAAATCGGCTGAAATTGGATTTGCGGTGCTCTTTTTTCATGATGTCAAGCATGGTGGATACCACATCCGGATGCTGCGCGGCCACATCGTTCAGCTCACGCGTATCTTTATCGAGATCATATAACTGGATTACCGTATTGCCTTTCTGCATGTTCAGTCGCAGCCCTTTCCACGAGCCCATCCGAACCGCTTGCTGACCATTATATTCTGGAAAATCCCAGAACAGATAGGGGTGCTCTTTCTGATTTTTCTTGCCCAACAGCGCAGGAAGGAAGCTGATCCCGTCGGTATCGGCAGGGACCTGCACGCCCGCCACTTCACAGAGGGTCGGTAGCACATCATAAAAGCAGGATATCAGGTTGGACTCGGAACCGGGCTTTATTTTGCCGGGCCAGGAGGCAATCATCGGAACACGGATGCCCGCTTCGTGCACAAATCCTTTTCCCCAGCCGTAGGTGGTGACAAAGGGTGCGAAGGCGTTGAACCAGGCCGGGTCGCAACCGGCATTGTAGGCGTAGCCGTTATCACTCGAAAAGATGATCAGGGTATTCTCGTACTGACCGGTTTCCTTGAGTTTCTTGATCAACTGGCCAACCTGATAATCGAGGTAGGAAACCATGGCGGCATAGGTGGCATGAGGGTATCGGGCAGGAAAATACCCTTCCTTGCCCAGGTAAGGCTTCTCATCTCCGAACTTGGCCACATATTTATCAACCCACTCCTTCGGAGCCTGGAGCGCAAGATGCGGCAGGGTAGAGGCAAAGTACAGGAAGAATGGTTTGTTTTTATTCTCTTCCAGAAACTTGCCGGCCTCATCGATAAAAAGCGCAGGGGAGTAATCTTTTTGGGTAAACTGGGAATAGCTGGCGATATCAAGGGTATCGGCTCCCGGAGCCAGTTTGGTACCCGGAACGACCAGATCATTGTTCAGGATCACCTTCTGGTCATTCCGCCAGAGATGCTTCGGATAGTAGGTGTGGGCCTGGCGCTGACAATTATATCCGAAGAAAAAATCGAATCCCTGCTTGTTCGGCACCCCTTCACTGTTCGGAGCACCCAAACCCCATTTGCCGACGATACCGGTCTGGTATCCAACTGTTTTCAGATATTCCGCCAGGGTTCTCAAACTATCCGGAATCGGATACTGGCCCTCGAGCGACGGATCTTCATCAGCCTTGGCAAAGTTCCATACATCACCCCGTTCTCCCCATTCGTGATTTCCCCGGATGAATGCGTGCCCGGTATGCTGACCGGTCAGCAACACACATCGCGAAGGAGCGCTTACCGGACTTCCACAATAATGCTGCGTAAAACGCATGCCATTTCGCGCCAGCAGGTCGAGATTCGGGGTTTCGATCAGCTTCTGTCCATAAGATCCAATTTCGGAGTAACCCAGGTCATCGGCCAGAATGTAAACGATGTTCGGCTTATCCTTGGCAAAACCCGGCAGGGTGGCGAGCGTTGCGGTAAGCAGGTAGGGGAGTGGTTTCATATCCGGATTCGATAGGTTGTTAGTTTGTTATCTGAGGCATAAGTGGAGTAAGTAGCAGGTCGCGGATGACGACGGAGGCCAGGTGACAGCCGAAGAGCGGGGGCATATAAGATATGGTGCCGACCGTGGATTTTTTATTCTCTTCCCCTTCGGTAAGGATGACGGTATCGCGGTCGACCTTTTCCGGGGAGAACACCACTTTAACCCCTTTATAAACCCCTAATCGGTGCAGTCTTTTGCGAAGAATACTGGCCAGCTTGCAGTTATAGGATTCCGATAAATCGGCCACCCTGACGAGTGACGGATCGAGCTTACCTCCGGAGCCCATGGAACTCACTATTTTCAGTCCCAGGGTGACCGAATGAGAGATCAGGAAAATCTTGGGCGACAACGTATCAATCGCATCGATGACATAATCGAAGTTGCCGGCTAAAATCTCGATCATGCGGTCATCCTTGATGTATTCGTCGTAGACGGTGAGTTCAAGTTCGGGATTGATATCGAGCAGTCGTTGTCCCATCGTGGCAGCCTTGGGTAATCCTTCCAGGCTTGAGAGGGCAATCAGTTGCCGGTTCCGGTTGGTTGCATGAATGTTATCTCCATCGACAATGGTGAGTTTTCCAATTCCGGAGCGACAAAGCATTTCCGCAGCATAGGCCCCGACACCGCCCAGGCCTACCACCAGGACATGCGAACGCCGCAATTTGAGAAGCTTTTCACTTCCAAGTAAAAGTTCAGTGCGTTGAAGCCATTCCGGGTGCATGTTGAATTCCGGTTACCAATTGAAAATTTTCCAGCAATCTGGATTGTAATTCGACCAAAGATAAATTTTTAATTTTTGCGACAAGGCTGAAAATTTCCTCAACCGTATGCGTTCCATCATCCGTTTCCAGCAAAAGTCGATCGATGGAGATGCTTTTTACAATATCCACCATCACCGGGTTCATCGGAACCATGCTTCTGCCGAATGAAATATAGCAACCTGAATCCAGTAACTGCATGGCAGTTAGTGCTTTGCCACGAAATCCGTGAACAATCCAGGGAGCTTTCGGCTTGAGATTATTTCGTATACTGAGGATTTCCTGCCACGCCCTTACACAATGGATAATCAAAGGTTTTTTCAGCGATTCGGCCCATCCGGCCTGCTGAATGAATAAATCCATCTGGGTTTTAATATCTGCACCCCGTAACCGGTCGATCCCACATTCGCCGATCGCCACAAATTCCGACCGGTTTTTGACCTGCTCAAATATCCCTTCATCAAGAATTTCGGTATCCGTTTCCCACGGATGCAAACCAACCGAAAATAGCTCATGCTCAGGAATACCCTTTTGGGCCTCCCCAAACATCAGACTCCTTACCGCAATCAAATCCTTGCGGTCAGGCACCCTTTTGTGCGTATGTATATCGGTATAAATTCCGCTCATGGTTGAACGATGGTTTCGCAATGAAGAGACGGATAATTATCCGTCTCTACGATTTTAAACGTTTTACATAAACCACCTTATCATCTCCGTCGGTATAAAAATCTTCGAACCGGGCCTTCTCAAGATACTTGTTTTTCAGATAAAATGCGCGCGTGGGCTCATATTTCGGCAGACAGGAAGTTTCGATATAGATGGATTTTCCCCCGGCTTCGGCCACCGATTTTTCTACTTCATTCAGGATAATGCTGCCGAGACCTTGCCCCCGATACTCTTCGTGCGTGGCGATCCAATACAGGTCGTAACTATATAAAGTGCATGGAATCAGGCCAAAACAGGCATAGGCCACGGTACGGTCGTCGAGTTCAATGAATACGTAAAGATATCCGCTATCGGGACCTTTTTCCAGTCCCTCTTCAATCAGCCCCACGGCCACCGGCACTTCATCGGAACGAAAGAATCCGGACGACTCGACAATTTGTTCAACCGATTTCGGATCGGAGGGTTTGAGGGTATTCCTGATATTCATGGTTTTTCTGAGGTATGGCCGGTTATCGGTCGTTGAGAATTTGTTGCACCATCTGGGTAAAGGTATACCCGCTTCGTATGGCGGCGTTATAAAATCCGGAATCAGGCGATATGCATGGGTTTGCGTTAATCTCCAGCACAAACGGGCGATTGTTTTGATCTACCCGGAAATCCACACGGGCAAAACCCCGTAGATGGAAGGCCGACCAGCATCGGGCGCACATAATTTTTATCTCGTCGATCAGGGCGCGGTCGGAACTCGGGAGGTCGAAGGTGCGTTCGGTATTGTTGTATTCAAAGGTATTTTCGTCCCATTTGGCGGAATAGCCCATAATAGTAGGTTTTCCTTCCGGGAAATCCTTAAAAAGCATTTCTGCGGGAGATAATACTTCCGGACCGTTGGGTCCCCCGATTACCGAAATGTTGAATTCCCTGCCGGAGATGAATTCCTCGATAAAAAAGTGATCACCCCATTTTTTCCTGAATCGGTCGAGGATGCCGGGGTTATCTCCCTTAAAAACGTTCTCTTCATTGATGCCGACCGATGCATCTTCCCGGGAGGGTTTCACGATGTATTGCTTGCCGGGGTCAAGATTGATGGAATCAGTTGCCAGCCACCATTCCGGTGTGGGGATACCTAATTGCTGCATCAGTTGTTTCGCCAGCGGTTTCTGGGTGGTCAGGAACATGGCATCCGAGGGGTTGCCGGTCATGGGATAGTTCAGACTTTCCAGCAACGCCGGTATAAAATAGACCAGTCCCGCATTGTTGTTGAGACTTTCCACCAGATTAAAGGCAACCGCATCGGGCTCACTGTTCAATTTATCGATCAGCGTCTGAAGATTGGAATCGACGAAGAACCTTTCATGCCGATAGCCCAATTCATCCAGTCCGGCCTCGACGGCTTCCACCTGGTCGATCACATCGAGTTCATCCACAGTGGGCTGATCGGAGAGCTTATTTATCAATATAATGACGTTCTTCATCAGTGTTTGATTTTCTGAATGGCCGATTGCATGATCCTGCGGATCAGTTCGTCATAGGGGATACCGTTCATCTGGCTGAGCATCGGAAGATCGGAATAAACCGGGTTCATCCCGGCCAGCGGGTTAACCTCAATAAAGTTAGGTACTCCGGCTGCATCACAGCGCAGGTCGATGCGTCCGCCATCCT
>JBBQOG010000274.1:0-4903 GCA_038330665.1 Bacteroidales bacterium | reverse complement strand
GTCGGGTGCCTGGCTGTATCTTCCGTCGGAAGGGATCTGCGCTTCGGGCCAGTGGTTCCACCAGGGGAAATGAGATACACTCAGCCGCTGTTCAATCCCGTAAACGGCCATCTTGTTCTCCTTCTCAAAAATCATGAATGGTTTGTTCTGTGATTTCAGATTCACCACCTGTATAACCGGGTCAGGCGGGTTTTCCCCGCTTTTAAACTTTGGGGCGCCATTGGCCCAGGTGTAGGTGTAGCTTTCACCCTTCATGTTGACGAGCGTCATGGCATCCAGGTTTACATTGTCTTCCGGACTGGTTCCCGGCTGGCACAAAATGATCGCCTCCGAAGGGCCATTCGGCTCACCGGAGGTATATTGCACCACTTTCCGCATACCGATCCCGTCGGGATAAAACGTGTAATATTCATCGGTGCAGTCCGACCACCCGGTCAGTGTATCCACCTGCGCAAGCTGGTTCCTGACACTTACCGGAACATACCTCCAGTGCACTACCACGCGCGCATCGGTGTTTTCAAGAATTCTCACGTTGGAATACAGGCAGTGCGGGTCGAGCATGTGCTCAAAACAGCCGTTGATCGTATCAAAATACTCGGCGCTCTGATCGGCCATCCATTGCCCGTTTTCCATCACCCATGCCGGCGAATAGCGGGTTCCCCTCCAGAAAACCACCCGGATCGGTGAGTTGTCAAACCGGACCACGATGTCGCTGTAATCACCCACCCGCCACAAGGCATCCCATTCCTCATAATAGTGCAGCTTGGTATAATAGGCGCCAAACCTGCCGGGACCTTCCGGTCCGCCTGGCATCATCCGGTTCGGGAGGTCGGGTGGGGCAGGACTCTTAACCTCGCTGAATCTTTCCTGAACCTCTTTCCCTGAAAGTGCCTCATCGCTGATTTTGATCTCATCGATAATGCCATCGAACGAAAACCAGGCAGGCAGGGTGGCATAGGCCCTTACGGCATTTGATGGCACTGTTTTTTCGCGATTCATTCCGATCAGCAGGTCAGTGGAATAGGCCTGAAGAATCTTGCCCGTGATTCCCAATTGTCCCGATAGTTTGCCATCCAGATATATACTGAACCCCTTATTCTGATCGAAAACGGCTACCACATAGGTCCATTTCTTCAGCGGAATCTTACCATCCGATTCACATTTTTGCCAGGCTCCGTTAACGGATGCAAAGAGGCCGAATCGTCCCTGCGGCCCGATCCCAAAATAGAAACCGGCCTTTTCCTGCTCTTCCTGGGCAAGGATCGGGCACCAGTTCCAAGGGTAGGTGGCTGCGGCAACCCAGGCCTCCAGGGTAAATGATCCGGAAAGCCGGGGAACCTTTCCGGCCGGTCGCCTGATCACGGTAGTAAAGCCATCGAATTTAAGGGCCTGTCCCTGGATACCGGCAACAAGCTTAAAATTTCCCGACACGGAATCTTTTGCGGAAGAAACTGCGTCCACCACTTTCCGCTCCTTTTGAACATCAAATTTCCACCAGGCGACAGGAGGGCGGGCGCCAGGTCTGGTTTGCAGCGAATGGCCTGGAAGTGGAGCAATAATGGTCGCTATCAGGCATAAGATCAGATAACTATATCCGTTGCTAATTCTCATGTTGTGTGAATTTTTTATTCGATTTTTCGAAATTAGTTGCGAGCTTTTAAGAATCCCGGAGGCCGACGGTTTGATCCGGGCCGGTTTGTGAGGTCGTCACCCAGATCTTTCCGGGCTTCTTCGGCAATACCAAGCAGTTCTGTCACCAGATCAGGATAGTAATCCGCCACATTGTACCTTTCGCCGGGATCCCTGCGCAGATCGTAAAGTTCATTTTGGAGGATCTCCACCTTCATGGATTTGCCGGGCATTCCATCCTTACCGGGTTTGCCTCCCACGAGTGAATTGTATTTGTGAGGAAGTATCAGTTTCCAGTAGTCCAGCTGGACGGCTTCGAGGCTATTTTTCTGAAAATAGTAATAAAATTGCCGGCGGGGCGTCACCGTTTTATCTCCCAGCAATAGGGGCAGAATATTTACCCCGTCGATTTTCTTCTCCGGCAACTTTGCACCGGTTATGGCTGCGAGAGTGGGCAGTATATCGATGGCACTGGTAATCTTATTGCAGATCTCCCCCGAAGGAATGACCCCCGGCCATCGCATCAGACAGGGAACACGCTGTCCTCCTTCCCAGCTGGTCAGCTTGCCCTCCCGGAGTCCCCCGGTTGTACCACCATGGTTGCCAAAAGTGATCCAAGGGCCATTGTCACTGGTAAAGATTACCAGTGTGTTCTTATCAAGGCCATTGCGTTTCAGTGCTTTCATCACTTCACCCACCGACCAGTCGATCTCCATCATTACATCGCCATACATCCCCTGTTTGCTCTTTCCCTTAAATTTGTCAGATACGCCCAGGGGTACATGTACCATGGTTTGAGGAATATACAGGAAAAAAGGTTCTTTATGATGTTGATCGATAAACTGCACCGCCTTTTCGGTATAACGGGTTGTGAGCTGATCCATATCCTTCATCGTCCGCACTTCGCCGATCTTTTCATTGCCTTCAATCAGGGGCAGCGGTGGATCCATTTTTGCCGCCTGGGCCGAATCTTTCGGAACAATTGGGATGCCCACATAATTATTGGGCCACATATCATTGGAATAAGGCAGACCGAAATACTCATCAAAACCATGTTGAAGCGGAAGGAACTCCTTCTGACACCCAAGATGCCATTTGCCAATGACCCCGGTATGGTAACCCTTCGATTTGAGCATTTGCGCGATGGTCGTTTCATCATCGCTGATACCAAATGTATCGTCCGGGGAAAGGGCACTGAAAATACCTACCCGGTTCGGGTAACAGCCCGTCATCAGTCCGGCCCGCGAAGCGCTGCTCACCGCCTGAGGCGTATAGTACCAGGTGAATTGTGTTCCCTCAGCCGCAAAACGGTTGAGATTCGGTGTCTCATACTGGTTGGCCCCGGTTCGGCCGATATCCCCGTAACCCATATCATCCATGAGGATAATAACGATATTCGGCGTCGACTGCTTGAAAGGTTCCTGTTTTTGTCCCTGGGCAGGGAAAGTCGCGAGGGTAACTACTCCGACTCCGACAGCTGATTTAATATTTATCATAGGTTATTGACCATTAACGATTTGAAAGGGATTCCGGCGGACCCAGGTAGGATTCCTTAACACCGCCCATATCCAGGATAATCTTGTCGATGACAATGCCCGGATCCACCATCCAGATTTTCAAGGTGTGTTGTCCGGGTTTTTTGAGGTCCAGGGTGCCCCGGAGCGTCATCAGGTTGTACATGACATCTTTGGTATTCCCCTTTTTAAAGCTGATGAGTTGAGGATCACCATTATCTATCGCCGCCGCGATACTCATACCATATTCCTTATTGATGGGATTACCGGGTGTACAGTTCAACTGCAAAGCCGCCGAATCTCCTGAGAATGTGTACAGATCATATTCCAGCGATGGGGAGTTTGCACGGATCTGATCGGGGGTGCTCATTCGTGGGACATTTGCAGGAAGTACCGTGACAGAATTCCCCGTACGGCCCAGGCATTCGATGATATTCCAGCTTGCATCCCGACCGGCCTTCTTACTCGAAAAATGCTCTGCCTCCATCGAGATATAACCATTGCTTTCCACAAACCCCCTAACTTCCTTACGTGAAGGGGAAACAGGATTGAACAGGGTCAGATTTAGGGAAAACGTGCTGTCGGTAACGGCCTCTTCCCCGGTTATCGAGGAGGCCCATTTAAAGGTAAGCTGTCCTTTTTCAGCCAGTCCTTTCGGAGCTTTTATCCAGTCGATACTCACCCATATCCGCTTTTCACCAGAAATAACACCCGCTGTTTCGCTCATCCTGATCCAGTCGTTTGAAGGCACTGAAGACCAGTAAACCACTCCGTTTCCGGTATTATACAGATCGACGAAGGCACTGTCGTTGTTGTACACGCTGAACCCCGGCAGCACGCCCTGGATACCCCCTTCTGTAGCAATCTGCATCCGGGGTTCCCCTTCGCCCGAATAAGCACTCAAAGGTGGCATGTCCCACTGGTGCCACTGCCCGCCCCACGGTCCCGGCAATGAGGCCATGTGGTCCCATTTGGCGCCCACCGTAACGAGTTCGCGGTTATAGTGCTGAATGAGCCCGTAAACGGCATTCTCAGCCTCTTGGGCTTTTGCCGCATAAACAGCAGCCGAGGCCCTTTTCTGTTTCCCGTACACAATGCTTTTCTGCGCGTTCAGAACTTTGATGTTTTGCAGCGCTGTGCCCTTTACATTATAAACGACCATCTCGAAGAAGGCATCTTTCAGAGCAACCGGCAGGGAATTATAAACCAAGTCAACTTCCCAGATCAGGTGGTCATAGGCATCCATCCGGCACTGCACCTCATCATCGTAATTTTCAGGACTGAACCATTCCCACGAGAGAAAATTTTTATATCCGTTCCACATAACCATGCTTTCCGGACGGCGGGCGTATCCCAGTTCATAGTGTTTCATCAGGATATCGGTGACCGGTACAGCGTATTCTGCGCCGAATTCCCTCGTAACCCATTGATTTAAAAATGAGGAGGCATTTTGCTGATAGCCTGCCTGAATATCCCAGGCCATCTGCATGAAATAATCGATATTGATTTCTGCCGGCTTGATATCCCCCACATTCACCACCCAGAGTTTATCGACCCCGAAATCATACGCCTTTTTCATTTCGGTCCATACCAGTCCCAGGGGGGTGGTGCACGTCCAGGGATAAGCCGTGGTGGCCCCGTTCAGCCATTGAAAATGATAATAGATCCCCGATCCGCCGGAGCGGTTCTGCTCAGCGGCATTGGGCAACTGTCTGATATTGCCGAAATTATCATCGGGCCAGCAGATGATCACATCATCC
>JBBQOG010000273.1:0-4922 GCA_038330665.1 Bacteroidales bacterium | reverse complement strand
CCTGATCCCAGGAGGTTGTTTCTTGAGGATGGCTGGGGATTCCCGCTCAGAAAAGATTACAAGGACGATATTAACATCATCGAACGTTAAGTTATGCAGGAAGTCGAATTGCAAGATATCATTACCGCCAAGGAAGACGGTGACTATATCATTAATATCGGGCCGCAGCACCCTTCAACACACGGCGTTATGCGGTTTGTTGTTTCATTAAAGGGAGAAATGCTGGAATCTGTGACTCCCCATTGCGGCTATATTCACCGCGGAATCGAGAAGATGTGCGAGAAGATTACTTACCCGCAGATCATTCATCTCACCGACCGGATGGATTACCTGTCCGCTCACATGAACAATGAGGCGGTTTCCCTGCTGGTCGAAAATGCCCTGGGCATCGAAGTCCCAGAACGCGTTAAATATATCCGCACCATTTTATCTGAGTTACAACGTATCCAGTCGCACCAGTTATGGTGGGCCGCTTTCGGAATGGACATGGGCGGATTAACCTGTTTCTTTTACGGCCTGCGCGACAGGGAAAAAGTCCTGGATATTTTTGAAGAGTCCTTCGGATCGCGCTTGCTGCACAGCTTTATCTGTCCGGGTGGCCTGATGCATGACATCCACCCTAATTTCCAGAAGAGGACCAAGGAATTTATCAAGTATTTCCGGAAAACAATTCCTGAATATGATAATCTCCTTACCGGTAACGTTATTTTCGAACAACGTACCAAAGGCATGGGTACCCTTTCCAACAAAGATGACATCAGTTATGGATTCACCGGACCTTGTGGCCGGGCTTCGAATTTTGCCTGCGACATCCGCAAAAAGGCCCCCTACAGTGCATACGACAAGGTCGATTTCAAAGAAATCCTGTATACCGAAGGCGACAGCTGGGCAAGATACAAGGTCCGCATGGACGAGATGCTGGAATCAATGAACATCATCGAGCAATTGATTGACAACATTCCGGAAGGAGATTTTACTGCGAAAATGAAGCCGGTAATTAAACTGCCTGAGGGGGAATACTCGCAACGCGTGGAAACCGCCAAGGGAGAACTGGGCGTTTATGTGGTAAGCAAAGGAGAAAAATATCCGTATCGCATGCGATTCCGTACACCGAACTTTTCCAATCTGTTCGTGATCGATCAGCTGGCATCGGGCAACAAGATCGCCGACCTCATTGCGATCAGCGGATCACTCGACCTGGTAATTCCTGATATTGACCGATAGTTCAACCGAATACCCAAATTAGTATGCAAGATAAATTTCCGTACAACTTTACAGGCATGACCCAGGCGGTAGACCAATATCTATACGCCCACATGTCGCCGGTCTGGGCATTTATTGCGGAGTTAGCAATAGTTGGTTTAGTCATCCTGCTTTTTTATGCAGTTATTGGTCTGTACCTGGTGTATGCTGAACGCAAGATTTGTGCATTCATGCAAAACCGTGTGGGACCAAACCGGGTCGGAAAGTGGGGTTTGTTTCAAACGATTGCAGACCTCATCAAGCTCCTGATGAAGGAATTGATCACCGTCAAGAAAGCCGATAAACTTTTGTTTAATGTGGCCCCTTTTGTGGTGATCATCGCGTCGTTCATGGCGATCGCAGCCATCCCGTTTGCAAAGGGCCTGCATGCCGTTGATTTCAACATCGGAGTTTTTTATATGATGGCCGTATCCTCCATCGGGGTGATCGGAATCCTCCTGGCCGGCTGGTCGAGTAACAGCAAATACTCCCTGATCGGCGCCATGCGGAGTGGAGCCCAGATGGTAAGTTATGAGCTGTCTGTCGGTCTCGCCTTGCTATCAGTGGTTATCTTCAGCGGTTCCATGCAATTGTCCACCATCGTGGAGAGTCAGGCGAATGGCTGGTGGATCTTTAAAGGCCACATACCCGCCATTATCTCCTTTGTGATCTTCCTGATCGCCAGTACTGCCGAGATTAACCGCGGACCTTTCGACCTGGCCGAAGCCGAATCTGAATTAACCGCAGGATTCCACACCGAATATTCCGGGATCCGGTTTGCATTCTTTTTCCTGGGTGAATATATGAACATGTTTATCGTGGCCTCCCTCGCCGCTACCGTTTTTCTGGGAGGCTGGCAGCCTCTGCACATCGGCAGCCTCGAAGGCTTCAATCATATCATGGACTTTATCCCACCCATCTTTTGGTATTTCGGTAAAACAATTTTCATCATGTACCTGATCATGTGGTTCAAATGGACGTTCCCCAGATTGAGGATCGACCAGATGCTGACCCTCGAGTGGAAGTACCTGCTTCCGATCAACCTGGTGAACATTCTTGTCATTGCATTCTTAGTCCTTATGGGATGGTATATTAAATAACGAATATGAATTCAGTAGGTAAATACTTCAGCGATATTTTCTACGGGGTGAAATCCCTCTGGAAAGGCCTCATGGTTACCGGATACTACTTTGTGCATCCTAAAACGATTGTTACTCAGCAATATCCTGAAAACCGCAAAGAATTAAAGATGTTCGATGCCTTCAAGGGTGAAGTGATCCTGAAGCACGACGAGAACAATTTTCATACCTGTAACGGGTGCGGGATCTGTCAGCTCAACTGTCCGAATGGTTCAATTGAAATCATTACAGATTCCGTTTTAAAGGAAGATGGCAAATCCGAAAGGATCATCGATAAGCACATTTATCATTTATCGATGTGCACCTTTTGTGAATTATGCATTAAGAACTGCCCAAGCAATTCTTTGGCCTGGTCGCAGGACTTTGAGCATGCCGTATTTGACCGCAGCAAGCTGACCAAGATCCTCAACAAACCCGGTTCGAAAATCAAAAAAGAACCCAAGGAACCTAAGGCTCCCAAACCGGTTGCTGAACCTGTAACTAGTATTAAACCCGCTAACTAAACCAATATGGCACTGAATGTTTTAATGTTTTATCTACTTTCTGCCGTAATTGTGATCTGTTCGGTACTTACCATTACTACCACGCGGATCCTGCGGGCAGCCTTCTACCTGCTTTGCGTGCTGGTAGCCACGGCAGGTTTTTATTTTATGGTAGATTATCAGTTCATGGCCGGGGTACAGCTGGTATTATATGCTGGCGGTATTGTAGTCCTGATTATTTTCTCGATCCTGCTAACCAGCCATATCAGTCATAAATTCGCCAGACCGGAAGCCATACGCATGGTGTCCGGAGTGCTGGTCGGCTTATCCGGGTTCGCACTATCGACCGTGGCCATATTGAAATTTACCTTTTCCCCAACGACCAATCCAGCGATGAAAGTAGATATGACCGCAATCGGAACGCAGCTGCTGGGAACCGGCAAAAACGGGTATGCCCTGCCGTTTGAAGTCATTAGTATTTTGCTGCTTGCCGCAATGATCGGGGCCATTATCATTGCAAAAAAGGGAAGATAATTTAAACACCAAAAACCTAAACATCACTAAAATGTTACAAGGAATTCCCATAACCTACGTACTGATTGTCAGTGCCTTTATGTTTTTTACAGGTGTTACCGGATTTATTATCCGGCGTAATATGATCACCATTCTCATGTCTATTGAACTGATATTGAACGCAGTTACGATCAATCTGGTCGTTTTCAACAAGTACCTGTTTCCGGATCAGCTGCAGGGGCACTTCTTCGCCCTTTTTGTGGTCGGGATCGCTGCGGCTGAAGCATCGGTGGCAATCGCCCTTATTATCAACATTTACCGGCGATTGAGTTCGATCAGCGTTGATAAAGTGAATGAAATGAAGTATTAATCCAACCATCAGGCTGTCATGAATTACTCCTTAACCATACTAATCCTCCTCATACCGTTCTTCACCTTCCTGTTTAACGGGCTTTTAGGCATGAAGTTCAAGCCAATCGTTTCAGGCCTTGTCGGAACTTTTGGACTGGGCACGATCACACTGATCTCCTACCTCACGGCATGGCAATATTTCTTTGTTGACGGCTTGGTTGACGGATCCTTCCCAAAAATCATCGCCTGGACCATGGACTGGCTTTCGTTTACGGATAAGCTGACGGTTAGGATGGGCATCATGCTTGATCCGATCTCGGTGATGATGCTCGTGGTCATTACCACGGTTTCATTCATGGTACATATATACAGTCTGGGCTATATGAAAGGCGAAAAGGGATTTGCAAGGTTCTATTCCTTTCTGTCATTGTTCTCTTTTGCCATGCTGGGACTGGTGGTGGCGACCAATATTTTCCAGATGTATATTTTCTGGGAGCTGGTCGGTGTTTCCTCATTCCTGCTCATCGGATTTTATTATTCTAAAGATTCGGCGGTTGCCGCATCAAAAAAAGCCTTTATCGTCACCCGTTTTGCTGACCTGGGATTCCTGATTGGCATTTTGGTATTATCTTATTTTACCAAGACCTTTGATTTTGTCACTTTAACAGGCAGCGATCATTCCATTTTCGCCGGTGCTGCCGGTGCCAGCTTCATTGGCATGTCGGTAATGACCTGGGCCGCCCTTCTCATTTTTATGGGAGGTGCAGGAAAATCGGCCATGTTCCCGTTGCACATCTGGCTTCCGGATGCCATGGAGGGTCCGACTCCGGTATCCGCACTTATTCATGCCGCCACCATGGTTGTGGCCGGTGTTTTCCTGGTGGCCAGGATGTTTCCTGTGTTCTATTTTCAGGCTCCGGATGCCTTAACCGTGATTTCTTATGTAGGTGGTTTCACTTCACTTTTCGCGGCGGTAATTGCCTGTACACAATATGATATCAAACGTGTTCTTGCCTTTTCAACTCTTTCCCAGATCGGGTATATGATGCTTGCCCTGGGCGTTTCGGGTTACGGCGGACACGAAGGCGTCGGATACATGGCTTCGATGTTTCATCTTTTCACTCACGCCATGTTCAAGGCCCTGCTTTTCCTCGGCGCCGGTTCGATCATACATGCCGTTCACAGCAATGTGATG
>JBBQOG010000272.1:0-4988 GCA_038330665.1 Bacteroidales bacterium | reverse complement strand
GCCTTTGATACCTTCGCCTGCTCATACGACCTGATTCACTGGACCCAATGGGAGGGACCCCATCTGGTTGAACCATCGGTATTGTGGGATGAGGAATATGCACATAAACCTTGGGTGGTTCACCATAACGGAGTGGTTTATCATTTTTATTGTGCAGTGGGGAAGCAGGGCCGTGTAATCGGACTGGCCACATCGAAGGATCTTAGACGGCAGGTACCAAAATAGTATATCAAAAGGCTAATAAAGTGGTTTGTTTTCCTTTCGCTTAGGGATAGTTTTAGCTTGTTGAATAATAGGAAATCTTAACAAGCAAAATTGTAACCCATGAAGCAAAAATCATTATTTGTATTGTTGATGATGTTTCTAGCCGGAACCGTGTTCGGCCAGTCTCGTCAATTAACCGGTACAGTTACCTCGGCAGCTGATAAACAGGCTATTCCGGCGGTGACAGTCATGGTAAAAGGATCCCAAAACGGGACTACTACCGACAGTAACGGCCGGTTTGCGCTAACAGCCCCAGCGGGCAGCACTGCACTGCTGTTTTCATCCCTAGGTTACCTTAAAGCTGAGGTGCCCATTACTGCTGCCAATGATTATTCAGTGACCATGCAGGTTGATGTGATGAACATTGATGAAGTGGTGGTTACCGCACTTGGCATTTCCAGGGAAAAGAAAACCCTCGGGTACGCGGTACAGGATATCAACTCTGCCGAGCTTACCGAGGCAAGGGACAATAACATTGTCAACAGCCTTTCGGGTAAGATCGCCGGTGTACAGGTTACGAGCGGTGGTAGTACGGTTGGTGCATCTTCAAGGATTGTCATCAGGGGAAATAAATCATTCAGTGGAAACGAACCCCTGTTTGTTATTGATGGTACGCCGATTTTTAATAACACGACTAACCTTGATGGAGGTGGTGGTATTGACTGGGGGAACACAGCATCCGATCTTGACCCGAACAACATTGAATCGATGACCGTCCTGAAAGGTGCCAATGCTGCTGCTTTGTATGGTAGCCGGGCAACTAACGGTGTCATTCTGATCACTACAAAAAAGGGGAAGGACGGCCGAAAACTGGGAGTGGATTTCTCAACCTCAATGTCATTTGATAAAGTGGCTTATCTGCCAAAATTCCAGAATCGATACGGCGGCGGCTGGAATGGTGAGGAATTTATCTGGAAAAGGGATTATCCTGATATGACCTACCAGGATTATTCAAAAGCCTATGGTTATAACTGGGTAGATGGCGGCGGCGGCGGCGTGAATGACAGCTGGCCAATCAACTGGGGGCCCAGAATGGATGCTGGTTTGTTGCTTGATCAATGGTCAACAGGACCGAACAGCCCATGGATCTCCAGACCGAATAATTACCGGGATTTTTTCCAGACCGGAGTGAATTCCGAAAACAGTCTGGCTATTTCGGCCAATGGCGATAAGGCCACCGGCCGATTGGCCTTCGCCAATACGGATACCAAAGGCATCATTGATTTCACGGATCAGTCGCAACAAACTTTAAACGGCAGCCTTACCCTAAAGCCGACTGACCGTTTAACGGCAGTTACTAATCTGACGTATCTGAGAAAGAATAGTAAAAACATCCCAAATAACGGATACTCAGGAATTGGCGTGGATTATGCCTGGATGCAAAGAGATTTTGATGTCGCTTACACCAAGCAGATATTCAAAGAAAAGGGTAATAACGGATTTCTTTTCACTGACGGGGATAACCCATATTATAACCTTAGAAACCTGACCGGTTTTAGCAGGGACCGGGTTTTTGGAAACTCCAGTATTGATTACAAACTCACCGATTGGTTGTCGGTTTACGGTCGTGCGGGTATTGACTTTTACAATGAATATCGCAATAACTTAACGCAATCCGGTACTCAGGGTAATATGACCAGGAAGCGTGGCGGACAATTTGACCAGACCCAGTATTATTTTAATGAAACCAATGCCGACCTCATGCTCAAGTTTGATAAAGCCTTTGGGGATATTCGCCTCGATGGATTGGCCGGAGCAAACTACAGGGATGTGCTTTCAAAATCTATGTATATGGCAGCCAGCGACTTAACGGTTCCGGACCTGTACACAATTGCAAACGTAAAGGGCAATCCTTCGGTTAGTATGTACACTAACCATAAGCGGACCAACAGCGTTTACATGGCCATTAACGGATCATACAAGAACTTTTTGTTCCTTGGTGTTACTGGAAGGAATGATTGGAGTTCAACACTGCCCGCCGAAAACAGGTCGTATTTCTATCCTTCAGTGAGTTTAGGGTTGGATGTTACCGAGGCTTTTAAAATACAATCCGAGGTGCTTAGTTATGCTAAGCTTAGGGGAAGTTGGGCCAAAGTTGGGGGAGATGCTGGTGCTTATCAATTAGCCAACACTTATGGCGTAGGCACCTTCAACTCAATTTCCATGTTTACCCCTGGATCTACCTATCCTCCAGCCAATCTAAAGCCGCAAATTACTTCATCTTTTGAGTTCGGCGGTGATTTCAGGTTGTGGAAGAATCGTTTATCCCTTGATGTTACCTACTATGATCAGACTACGGTCAATCAGATCCTGTCCGTTGCCACGTCAATTACTACCGGATTCAGTGCCATGAGGTTAAATGCCGGTGAAATTGAGAACAGCGGTCTTGAATTGATGTTGAATTTAAAAGCAATCGACCATTCAGATGGTTTTACCTGGGATATCGGTGTCAACTGGGGTAAAAACAAAAACATGGTTAATTCCCTTTATGGAGGACTTGAATCCTACCGAATTTCTGGCGGATTTGGAGGAGCAACAACTGTCGGTATTCCGGGTCAGCCCTGGGGCGTGATCTGGGGTCTGCCTTATGTGAGAAATGATGCAGGCAAAATTGTTGTCGGACAAGACGGCATTCCACAGACTACAAACGTTGGAAAAGCGCTTGGAGACGTTACGCCCGACTGGACCGGAGGTATTCGCAGTGTGATGAAATACAAGCGTTTCTATTTTAGCCTTCTGCTTGATGGCCGTAAGGGTGGTGATTTCTTCAGCTGTACCGCATGGCATGCATACCCGACCGGTACCTATGAGAATACCCTCACTTACAATGACCAGATAGATGTTCGCGAAAACGGATTAATCGTGGATGCAGTAAAAGATGACGGTCCACTGAATGAGAATGGTGTGCATGTTGGTGGCACTGTGAATGATGTCCGGGTTTCGGCCCAGGATTATTATGGTGGTTCCTGGATGTGGAACAATCATGAATATTCGATCCTCGACGGAACCTATATCAAACTCAGGGAAATTGTACTCGGTTATGATTTTTCGTTGAAACAGCTCCCATGGATACAGAAATTGACCTTTTCCGTTTACGGACGTAACCTGGCAATTCTCTACCGTGATAAGAGCACTGCAGAACTCGGGATCGATCCTGAGGTAGGTTTGGGTGGTGGCGATTCCGGTGTTGGATTTGAGAACTTCCAGATTCCGACTACCAGAAGCCTCGGTTTTAAACTGGCAATCAGCTTCTAGTAACCTCAAAAAAAGAAGAAAATTATGAAAACAATAAGCAAAATAAAATTTCTGATACTTGCTTCAGTATTGATTCTCGCCAATTCCTGTACAAAGGATTTTACGGATATGAATAAGAATCCGGATTCACCAATCGTGGTTCCGGCAACCAACGTATTCCTGCGTGCAACAACTTCTCTCATCGGAACCCTTTATGGAGAACGGCTGGACATATTCTATGCGGGATCCTATGCCGGACAAACGGTTTCTATCGGCTTCGGTGAATATGAATATCGGGTGGATATCAACAATAGTATGTGGAGAGGGATGTATCTCGGAATGACATACTTCGTTGATGCTGCTCGTTTGGCAACCGCAGAAGGGAATACCAATCTTTACGCAGCGGCACTCACTATGAAGGCCTTTGCTGCACAACAGACCAGCGACATGTGGGGGAAAATCCCTTATTCTGAAGCTTTCAGGATGGAGGAAGGCATCATTTATCCCAAGTACGATACTCAGCAGGAGGTTTATGCTGCCATTCTGAAAGAGCTTAAGGAAGCGGCCGATATTTTCAACGATGGAACAGGCAGCCTTGGGGTTGGAGACTGGATGTTTAAGGGTGATATTAACAAGTGGAAGAAATTCTGCAACTCTACGCGTTTACGAGTGGCCATGAGGATGTCAAACGTTGATGAAAGTGGCGCAAAAGCTGTCGTATCTGAAATTCTTAACAATCCGTCAACTTATCCGGTTATGACTGAGAATGCGGATAATGCCTATTTCTGGTGGCCGGGAATCAGTCCTGACCAGGAACCTTGGTTCAGACGCCTGGGGGTGCTCTCCGGGGTGAAGAAAGATCAGTACAGGACTAACGCCGTGATGGTTAATGCCTTAAAAGAAAATAACGATCCCCGTCTTCCGGTTTATGTGGATAAAAACAAATATGGGGTGTACAATGGTTACCGGATGTACTTCGGGCAGACCAGAGATACCCTGAATAATGCCAATAACGTTTCACATATTGGGGATCGCTTCAGTAATGATCCCAAAGGATTCTCTCCTTTAATGAATTGTGCTGAGGTTCATTTCTTTATCGCAGAGGCTCGCTTGAGAAACTTCGTTGCCGGTGATGCAAAAGCCGAATACGAATTGGGAATCACCAAGTCGATGGAGGAAAACGGGATCACCACTGACGCAATTGCCACCTTTATGAGCCAACCGGAAGTGGCCTGGAGCTCCGGCACTACTCCAAACGTTAAGAAGATTGCTCTCCAGAACTGGCTTGCATTATTCAAGCAGAGCGTGGAAGCCTGGTCAGAGAGCCGCCGAACCGACGTACCTTTGATGGATGGAGTTTCCGAAAATAATGCGTTGAAGCACAATCGTCAACCTTTCCGCATGGCTTATGCCGATGAGGAAAAATCTTTGAATACAAACTTTCCCAAGGAAGTCGTTGAAGATGATATTTTCTGGGGAACCCAGGTTTG
>JBBQOG010000271.1:0-4993 GCA_038330665.1 Bacteroidales bacterium | reverse complement strand
ATTAAGGGCTGCCTGGAGCAGGTTGAATTCTTCGTTTTCGTAAACCAGTTTTTTGGTTTCCCCATACGTGTTTTTTGGTTTTCCTTTCAGACTGAAAACCGCCTGGGTATTGACACTCCTGGATTTTGTGATCGATCCGCTGGCTGAATCTCCCTCGGTAAGAAATATGCTGGTTTCCAGTCGCTGATCGTGCTGTGAGTTGTAATGTACACGGCAATCCCTGAGTTTTTTATTATGCAGGGACGATTTTTTTGCACGATCGCGGGCAAGTTTCTGAATTCCCGAAATGGCTTTGCGTTCCTTTTCAGAATCCATGATTTTCCTGAGCAGGATATCTGCGGTTTCCGGGTGTTTATGCAGATAATTATTGAGATGCTTGCCCAGAAAATCATGTATGAAATTTCTGACGGAGGGTCCGTCTGGTCCAATATCCTTGGAGCCGAGTTTGGTTTTGGTTTGAGATTCGAAGATCGGTTCTTCGACCTTTATGCTGACTGCCGCAATAACCGAGGTCCGGATGTCGGAGGGTTCGAATTCCTTTTTGTAATAGTCCCTGACTGTTTTTACCAGAGCCTCCCGGAAGGCCACCAGGTGTGTTCCCCCCTGAATGGTATGCTGTCCGTTAACAAAACTGTAATATTCCTCCCCGTAATGATCGCCATGCGTAATGGCTACTTCAATATCCTCCTCACGAAGGTGGATAATCGGGTAGAGTCCGTCCTCGGTCATCTTCGACTGCAGCAGGTCGAGCAAACCGTTTTTGGACACGTATTTTTCCCCGTTGAAATGAACGACCAGCCCTGCATTCAGAAATGCATAATTTTTCATCATGGTCGATACATAGTCGGTGAGGTACCGATAGTGACCGAAAATGGTGGGATCGGGCTTGAATATTACTTCCACTCCGCTATCTTCCGCAGTTGGCTGCAGGTCTTTCTCTTCGGTAAGTGTCCCTTTCTGGAAACTGGCTTCCTTAAATTGTCCGTCGCGGTAGGATCGAATCTGGAAATCGCTGGAAAGGGCGTTTACTGCTTTCAGTCCGACTCCGTTTAACCCCACGGATTTTTTAAAAACCGTGGAATCATACTTGGCTCCGGTGTTCATTTTTGCCACCACGTCCACCACCTTTCCAAGCGGTATGCCACGGCCATGATCCCGGATGCGGACAACTTTATCATCGATGGAGACCTCAATGGATCGTCCATTACCCATCATGAATTCATCAATGGAATTGTCGATCACCTCCTTCAGAAGGACGTAAATTCCATCATCGTGTGCGGATCCGTCACCCAGTTTGCCGATATACATACCCGGTCGTAACCGTATATGTTCCTTCGGTTCCAGGGTCTTGATCGACTCCTCGGAATAGTTCTGTATTAGTTCGCCTGACATAAGTGGTCAAAGATACAAAAGCGGGACATCAGCCTGACGGAAGAGTTGTGAACATTGATATGAACAATGTCGTAGAGACGCATAATGGCGTCTATTTCAGAAATAGTTTATTTGTTGATACAGAAGCAATTATGTGTATCTACGTACCGACAATGTAAATCAGCCAGCCTCTTCTTGCTTCCACCCTGATCGGTTCCTTGAGACTAAAGTTTCGTGCTTGCTGAAAATTCAATATTTCGGGGGCATGGATACGGCATCTCTCAGGGTTGATCCCTAGCTTCTTCCAGTCGATTTTTAAATTAACATCCTGGGCACGGTCGCTGAAGTTGCCAACTGAAATCAAAACTTTTTCCGGTTTGACATATACTGTAGCCTTGATTTCAGGAATATCCGTTTTAATCGGGCATTCCGGATTCCAGAATCCCAGCATTTTAGCATCCTGAATACCGAATTCATCCCAGATTTTCCAAACCGGTCGAGGATCGCAGGGAATTCCTTCGGTGGTCCACGGGTAGCGCACGGTCATGCCAAAAACCATGCCCAGCCAGCGGTTTCCTCCCCCCTGAAGCATATCGCCCATCAGGCCGAAAGGGATTCCGGATACTTCTACCAGCCAGTTCTCGGCTGACATTTTATCATATTGGAAACTCTCACCAAACCAGAGTTTATCAACATACGGAAAAAATTCGGCGTATTGGTTGGCTGGCCCGATCGAAAAGCCCGTGTTCGAATGGAGGTCGATCAGGCATCCGGGTTTGGCCTGATCCATAACCCTGCGCATCCGTTGCAGGATCCGGCGGTCATAGGTTACATCATCCAGGTAAAGCCCGTCGATATTGACATTTTTTACCAGCCAGGCGAGTCCTTCGATGTAATAGTTCAGCCACCGCGAATCACCGGGGGCGCTGAGAATAGAAGCATCGACCCGTCCGTCGGGGAAATGCTGGTACCACTGCGGGGTATATCCATCAATAAAATGTTCGCGAAGCCAGGGATATCCTCCACCCTGGCCCTTGTCGAGAATCTCATATCCAAGGCTTCGGAGAGCCCATACTTCGGCGACATGGTTGGTTAGTTCTCTTACAGTATAATAGATTTTTACCTTTCTCCCCTGATCATGCATGGAATTGACAAAGGTGCTCATTTCCTTAACGGCGATAAACGGGTAATTGATGTAAGGGTTGTATTCATTCGCATGATGCACGTTGATAATTTTCACTCCGGCATCGAAATCCGCCTTTTCCGGCGCAGGCTTACCGCCGTGATGATAGTAGCGGTTGGTAAACTGGTCGGCCGGGTTTAGCTCTTTAACCGGAGTGATCAGCATGGCCCATTCGAACACGAGTGAGTCCCCGGGATTCAGGGTACGGCTGCCGGAATAGACTTCCGCGTTTACCTGGTCCTTCGACCGGGTTATCCGGAATCCGCCTTTTCCCTCATTGTTCCAGCTGGCCGGTGGAGCGGGGCGGTAAAGGTTCAACAGGGGACCATGGTAGGAAGATCCTCGAAGTTCGCACCATATTCCGCCCTCCGTGTTCCCGATCCAGAAACTATCAGACGGGCCCTTCCATTTTGAATCATGGGAAGGTGGCACACTGCAACCGGGCATTCCCATTCCCATCATGTACCGCGCTTTTTCGGCCATCAGCGGGATCGACAACCGGATGTCCTTTATGTTAACCGATTGATCTGTCTGGCTGGGTTTCAGTTTGATAGTATATTTCAGATAGCCGTCGTAATCCATTATCAAAGAATAACTTACCTTGATCTTATCTGTTGAGGCCGTGGCCGTCTGAATGAATCTGCCATCAGACAAGTTTTTTGAGGTCACCGTAGCCTCTAGGGGAATTATCCCGTCAGGGGTTTCTATGATAAAGTCGGTTGGGGCAGCCAGGAGGTTGGCTCCCCTGGGAAGGATTGATTGAGGCAATCCGGTCGGCGCCAGTTGTATCTGGTGACCGGCTGCTATAAGCTGGTTTGCCCCGGTGCTTTTAATGGGCAGATAGGGTGGAACCGGATTTCCATCTGAACCAGCGGTTGAATTCAGCCAGCGGAGGCGGGAATGGCGCCAGGGTTCGCTGTCGCCACGGTCGCTGAGGATTTTTCCGGCAACCGTCAGTTTTACATTAATCGTTTTCTCCGGTATGTTGGTACCGGTTAGGATCAGGTTCCCGGTATAAGTGCCCGGCTCAGCACTTTTCGGAACATCGGCACCGATCCAGAGGGCCTGGACTCCTCCTTTTTGCACGGTAAGTTTCCTGGAAAATGAATTCCCATAGGGATCGACTCCCTGGGTGTTGAAACAGGTAAGCGGTATGCCCGGGGTGTCCGGTTTCCCATTGAGGGTTAGCCGGCCGGTCTGAACTTCCAGTCCATCAACTTCCTGCGATACGGCAAATACTCCAACCTGGAATGCAAAATACTCATTCGGAAGTGCTTCTGCAGAAAATTGAGAGGAGGGACCCGACAGAATCCATTTTTGAGGGATTTCGTCTTTCATCCGGATCGGGTTTTCGCGGCTCTCGGTAAAATAGAGAACAGAACTTTTAAATTTTAGAAGAAATTCGATTTTTTCCGTCCTGGTCGGAGTAATCTCCATCGGAAAGAAATTGTCGAACGAGGTGCGGCACTCGATCCGAAGGACCCGTGCCTGTGAAGATTTTGCTGATGAAGTCTCGGCCAGCCAACCTGTATCCGGCCGGGTTTCGGGTTTCAGGTAATCGTTCCCGAAATAGCCCCATCCTTCCATACTATTGAACGGAAGGTAATAGAAGTAGTAAATCCCCGGCCTTAAAACAGGTCCAAAAAGAAATTGGCATCGTTCGGTGTTGACCGTTATCCGGCTGATATATTTTATAGTATCACCGGTTGCGGCTTCCACCAGCAGGAACCTCCGGTCCTCCGGATTACTGTCGTGACGGCGCCATAGAAAATTCACTTCTATGGATTTCTCCGGCTTGGTGATTTCGAGGACTGCCCTCTGGCTACCGAAGGATTCGGGCCAGGGTTCATCGGCAATTTTCCATGAGAGGGACTGGGGAAGGGCGAGGTTGAAACTTATAGAAAGGAAGACAACGAGAAGGGTCAGAGGCTTCATAGCTACAAATTTAGATACAGGATTGCGACTACATAATTAATAAAAGTCGTTGAGGCTATACATGCAGAAAGGCGTAAAGATCTTAACAATCTTTACGCCTCGCCGCAAACTATCAACAAATATTCTTTTCTAAATCAACGTGTCGAAAGTATGGGGCAAATCTGAAGAAAAACTGAAGATTTACCGGGAAGGTTATTTTTTTTCGTTCCATTGCAATTCAAACTGATGTAACCCATTTAAGTATAGATATTTAATATCCATTCCGGTAACCTCACAAATTTTTCTGATCAGCGACAATCCCAGGCCCAGTCCTTTTGAATCGGGTCCCTTGATGAATTCGGTAAAATAGTAACCGGTCGGATGCTCAGGTACCGGACCATTATTTACGATGGTAAATTTCCCGGGTTTCAGGTCCATCTCCAGGATTCCGCCCTGTTGGTTATGGACGATCGCATTTTTAACCAGGTTGTAAACAAGGATATCACCCAACGAAGGATCCATGGT
>JBBQOG010000270.1:0-5008 GCA_038330665.1 Bacteroidales bacterium | reverse complement strand
GACGACCTGGTTAAACTGGTCTCCTATATTCCGGCCTCACACCTCGAAAGGGTTAGTCATGCGATTTTTACGGCAGGTGCCGGATCCATCGGAAATTATGATCAATGTTCATTCCAGATCAGTGGAAACGGAACCTTTCGTGCCGGTGAAGATGCGCAGCCCTTTACCGGAAAGATCGGTTCGGTTCACTATGAACCGGAAACCCGTTTTGAAACAATTGTGCCCAAGTATTTAGTAAACAGTGTGGTTAACGCTATGGTCAGCGAGCATCCTTACGAAGAGGTTGCGTATGATCTATACCCCCTTATCAACAAAAATCCGGCACAGGGCTTGGGAATTGCCGGGGATCTTGAAGTGGAAATTCCGGAACGTGAGTTTCTCCTCAAGGTGAAAGAAGTGCTGGGCTTACCGATGATCCGCCATTCCCGTTTTCTGGGAAAACCCATTCGCAGGGTAGCGCTTTGCGGAGGAAGCGGGATCTCGTTCCTCGGCCAGGCAGCCGCAAGTGGCGCAGATATTTATCTTACCGCGGATATAAAATATCATTCCTGGTTCGATATTCCGGGCCGAATGGTACTCGCAGATATCGGACATTTTGAAAGTGAGCAATTTGCGATTAACATATTGGCTGATACTCTTATCGAAAATTTCCCTAAATTTGCGGTTTATTTAACAGAGGTTAATACCAATCCGATAAACTATTTGTAATAGCTATGACAGCACAAAAAGCAGGAGCCAAGGAGCAGGGTCCCAATGTAGAAGAGAAACTGAAGGATATTTTTGAGTTGCAGAAGGTTGAGTCAGAGATTGATAAGATTCAGACTCTACGTGGAGAACTACCTTTGGAAGTCCAGGATCTTGAAGATGAGTTGATTGGATTAGAAACCCGTATCAAGAATTTTGAAGATGAGGTGAAGGAACTGGAAAATGCCATCGCCAAGAAGAAATCTGAAATCGCTGAATCAAACAGCCTGATTAAGAAGTACGAGGCTCAGCAGAATAATGTCAGGAATAATCGTGAATTTGACTCCTTATCAAAGGAAATTGAATTTCAGACACTTGAAATACAGCTAAGCGAAAAGAGAATCAAGGAGTTCAGCATTCGTCTGCTGGATAAACAAACCGTAACGAGTGATTCCAAGATCATGTTTGAGGAAAGAAAACAAGATCTGGAAGCCAAGAAGAAAGAGCTGGATGAGATCATTTCCGAGACACAGATCGAAGAAGAGAACCTTTATATGCGTTCCAAGCTGGTCAGTACCCGGATTGATGAGCGTTTATTGTCGGCCTACCGCAGAATTCGTAAAAATGCCCGCAATGGTCTGGGTGTGGTAACTGTTCAGCGTGATGCTTGCGGTGGTTGTTTCAATCGTATTCCGCCACAAAGGCAGCTTGACATCCGGTCGAGGAGAAAGATCATCGTATGCGAATATTGCGGACGGATATTGGTTGATGATGAAATAGCCGGTGTCGTTACTCCGGTGGAATAATAGCAACCCGGATGAGGAACATTTTCCTGATAGTGCTTATAGCTCTGTTGTGGTCAGGAAATCAGCTTACTGCTCAACCTGCTTCCTTCGATCCGGAAATCCGTAAACTCTATCTCAGTCTGGATACCCTGGCGGGTAACCGGATGCTGGCACAGCGCTATTCTCCTGGCACGCCTCCGTATATCCGGATCTGCAGTTATCGGGATTTTTTGCTGAACCTGATCTGGGAATCCCGGCAATCCTCCGATTTGTTTTATTCCCATTCGGTTAAATGGATCAAGTCCCTGGAAAGGGATTCGGATCGGGATCCTTCGATTCAGGCCTCTCTGGCTGAAATTTATCTGTACCGTGCCGTTCTGGCCTCCCTGTATTCCGATTATAAATCTTCAGCCACCAACCTGTTTTCGTGTTATAAAATAGTTTCCAAGTCGGGACCCGATTTTAGTGCGGCCGACCGGAATAAGTTATCCGGCTTCCTGGGTGTATTGATGCAGCAGGTCCCGGATCAATATCAGAAATATCTCAGGGTGATTGGGGTCAGGCCTTCCGGACTCAGCGGATATAATGGACTTGAGCGGTATTACAGTGCCGCGGAACCGGGCTCCGTGGAGCACCTCGAAGGGTATTTACTACTGATTACCACGCTGAAGGAATTCGGTGAGGAGCCTGACGAGGCATGGCGGTTTATTAATCGGGAGGGCAGGGCGATGCTGGATAATCCACTGGTGAGGTACCGTACGGCTTTGGCTGCCTTAAAAGCGGGTGAAGGCGACTATGCAGCTTCGTTAATCAACCCCCGGGTGTCTGCTGATTTTCAGGTCCCTTTCCCTTATTGGCTGCTGCTCAGCGGCCGTTTGAAACTGTACCAAAGCAGTCCACAGGCTTCGGTCGTATTGGGGAAATTCATCGAGAACCCCGGCGGGGATAACCTGCGCCATCACGCACTTTTGCTCAGGAGCTGGTCGTATGTCATGCAGGGACAACCCGAGATGGCCAGGCAATGCCTGTCAGATATTAAAAAGTTGCCGGCGCCATTATCTGTTTTTGATCAGCAGGCCTTAAAGGAGGCAGATGCGGGAACCCTTCCTGATCCTGATCTTCTTCGTGTACGGATGCTATTCGACGGAGGGTATTATCAGAAATGTGTGGATATGAGTGAAACCCTGCTCACCACCGGACGTTTTGCCGGTGCACAGGAGGGTGATTTGCGTTACCGGCTGGCGAGATCACAGCAACGACTGGGTTTAACCAGCCCGGCGATAAGAAATTTTCAGCGGGTACTCGAACTTGGTGACTTGATCAGAAGTTATATCGTCCCAAATTCGGCCCTTCAAATGGGTTATTTATATAAAAATTCGGGCCAGAAAGAACTGGCCCGAAAATACTATACGGTTTGTGTGAAGGAAAATAAATACGGTTACCGTGATGGCTTGAACCGGCAGGCTGAGAAGGCCTTGCGGGAGCTTGATCCGTAATTACCAGCTTCCGCCGGCACCCCCGCCGCCAAAACTTCCGCCGCCGCCACCGCCGAATCCTCCGCCAAAACCCCCTCCCGAAGAAAATCCGCCGAAGGAACCGCCATTGCCCCGACCGCCCATCATGCCGAGCAGAAAAAGTAAGGGGAGATTTCCACCCATGGAATTATGACGGTTTTTTCCTGATCTGCCACCGAAGAGAATAGAGAACAGGATGATCATGATGATCAGGCCAATAAAGGAATTCCCCTTTTTTACATTTCCCTTTTTGAGGTACTGGTCGGCAGTAAATTCACCGGAGGTGATATTCATAATGGCCGTGGTGGCTGCATCGATACCTGCAAAACTATTCCCTTCCCTGAAAGCCGGAAGAATATCCTTGGTCACAATCTGGTTGGCCTGTAAATCCGTCAGAACCGGTTCCAGACCGTACCCCACTGCAATATAAACCTGACCTTTCTCTTCCGGGGTCTTGGGTTTGATCAGGATCATGACCCCATTGTCCTTGCCTTTCATTCCGACCTTCCACTTTTCAGCTAATCGGGTGGTGTAATCATTCGGTTCGTAACCGTTAAGCGTAGGGACCGTCACCACAAATATCTGCGTGGAAGTCTGATTATTGAAATTGAGCAATTTGCTTTCCAGCTGGTTGGCATCCCCCTGACTAAAGAAATTCGCAAAATCATTAACCAGCCGGGGGGGTTGCATGGGCTCAGGAAATTCCTGAGCAACGATCAAGGGTGCGACTAATGCTGCAAACAGGCTGATAATCAGAAGTTTTTTCATGTCGATTTATTTATTTTCCGAAGGAGATTTCATCCGACAGTTCATTGAGATCATTATCTTGATACGGGAAATACTCGACCAGCTTTTCACCGGTGAGCCTGATTCCTTCTGCAAGCCCTTCGGCAAAACGGTTGTCGCGGAATTTATCGGTCATAATCTCCTTAATGCGGTCCCAAAAACCTTCCGGGACCTTTGCATTAATGCCGGCATCGCCGATAATGGCAAATTGACGGTTGCTGACAGCAAGGTAGAACAACACACCGTTCCGCTGTTCGGTTTCATGCATTTTCAGGTTTTTGAAAATGAATGCTGCCTGATCGAGGACCTCACCCTTGAATGAATTCTCGATATGCACCCGAATTTCACCGGATGTATTTTTCTCGGCATCCATGATGGCGCGCTTTATCGCCAGCTGGTCGTCCGGTGTGAAAAAATTGCGTGCGTTCATACCCTTAGAATTTTACTTCAGGAGCTTTATCACTGCCTTCAGCTGCTTCAAAATAGGGCTTCTTTTCGAAATTGAACAAACCTGCCCAGATGTTTTTCGGGAACATCTTGATAAAGGTGTTAAAATCACGGGCCATGTCATTGAACTTGCGCCTTTCCGTGCTGATCCGGTTTTCGGTGCCTTCCAGCTGGGCCTGAAGATCAAGGAAATTCTGGTTGGCTTTCAGGTTCGGGTATTGTTCTACCACAACCATGAGGCGTGAGAGTGCGCCGCTCAATCCGGATTGTGCATCCTGAAACTGTTTCATATCCGCAGCAGTCATGTTTTTCGGATCGATCTGAACGGAAGTGGCTTTGGACCTGGCTTCAATCACAGCGGTCAATGTTTTGCTTTCAAAATCAGCATACCCCTTAACGGTGTTAACCAGATTGGGAATCAGGTCGGCACGGCGCTGGTAGGAAGTTTCCACATTTGACCATTGGGCATCAACCGATTCGTTTTTGGTAACCATGCCATTATAACCACGGTAAGCTGACATCCCAATAAAAAGGATCAACACACCAATCACATAATCAATAGGCTTCGTTTGTTTTTCATAATTATAAGTTGTTATTCCAAACCACTAGTGTCCAGTTAAAGTATATTTAAGTTCATTGAAATCATTGTGTATCTATAACTTACAAGGGAATTTGTAGCGTGACGATTTGAAATGGTTAAGTTGGCCAGCTAATTGGCCAACGATGAACCAAGGGAAGTATGTTTTCGCACAGATTGTGGAGTTTCTGCCCCAACGAGCTTTTGACCGAATA
>JBBQOG010000269.1:0-5015 GCA_038330665.1 Bacteroidales bacterium | reverse complement strand
CCTCTCGAATCGAGGATTTCGATTGCTTTGATCTTTGAAATTTTCATCTCGTTATGTATTAGGATAATTCAATTCGCAAAATTACACCCTTCAAATTCTTAAAACAAGGAGATTTGGCAGTTAATTGGCATGCTCTTTGTTATTATAATATCTATATATTTGCATATATAAATTTAACGTCACATATGTCAACAACAGTAATTATCTTCCTCGTCGCAATCGGTTCATTCATTGGCATGATCATGTTCAACTACTTCAGAATGAAGAAGATGCCCGAGACCGTCAACAGTCAAAGAATTGTCACCCTGAACAATAAGAATTTCAAGGCTGCCACAAAGTCCGGACTGACATTAGTCGATTTTTGGGCTCCCTGGTGCGGCCCGTGTAAAATGATGGCCCCCGTGCTTAACGAAGTTGCTGAGCATGTCGGGGAGGAGGCTTCTATTGGAAAACTGAATGTGGACCATAACCAGCCGATCGCACAGAAGTATAAAGTCAGGAGCATCCCTACCCTCATCCTCTTCCGCAACGGGCTGGAAGTGAACCGGTATGTGGGTGTGAAATCGAAAAAATTCCTGCTGGCAGAAATTCAGAAACACGGGTAACACCCGAAGCGGTTACTTGGTAGTCTTGCCTCCCATTTTTGTAAAAGCAGTATCGACCGGTTCCTACAGCTCAATTGTATTTCCGTCCGAATCCATAATAGGAACGAATTTCCCATAATCATAGGTCTCAATGGTATCCAAAATGGTTACCCCAGTCTCCAACCCCAGATTCTTTGCATACCAGGCCTTTGTTTCGGTTTGATTGGATTTTGTATTACAAGCCAATAATAGGACAGCCGTCACCGTCAATGTCAAATATGAAATTCTTTTCATGACGTCGATCCTCTTCCTTTAATCGGTCCTGAACAGTTTTAACAATTATTCCCCTAATCTAAGTCTCGGATCCCGATCGATAGTAATGGTATACTCTTTAGGTGGGGTACCCTGCAACAGGTTTCTCACAAAATAATCCCAGCGCCGGCGCATGATGTAATAGCTGTCGGCACCATATCCATGCGTGGCATTGGGAAGAATGATCATGTCAAAATCCTTGTTTTCCTTGATCAGCGCATCAACCACCAGATAGGTATTATAGGGCGGCACATTATCGTCATAAGCACCATGAATCAGCAAAAGCTTGCCTTTCAAATTTTTAGCATAGGTCTCATTGGCTTGCAATTCATAATTCGACATTCCTTTATCATCCTTTGTTTCCAGACCGATATATCGTTCACCCCAATCATCTTCATAATTCCGGTTGTCGTGGTTGCCCGATTCCGAAATCCCGACTTTAAAGAAATCAGAATAGTTGAACATAGCAGCACCCGTGGCAAATCCGCCGCCGGAATGTCCCCATACCCCTACCCTGTCAAGATCCAGGAACCCAAGCCTTTCCTGCAGTTGCTTTAACCCGTCTATCTGGTCAGGCAGCGTATTTTCAGCCATATTCCCGTAACAGGCATCGTGGAACGATTTTGAGCGGTTTGGATTGCAGCTTCCCTCCAGTTGCATCACCACAAAACCCAGCTCAGCCAGTGCCTGGCAATCGCCCCGGGCGGCGCGGAAGGTCCAGGAACCCACGCTGCCCCCCTGCGGACCCGGGTAAATGTTTACGATGACCGGATATTTTTTCCCGGTATCCATCCGGGTGGGTGTAAATAACAATCCGTACAAATCCCATCTGCCATCTGCCGATTTCACCGTGAACGGCTGCGCCGGCTTCCACCCGGTAGCAGTCAGTCGCGAAATATCGGTCTTTTCGAGGGTGGCAATCAGTTTACCTTTGATATCCCTCACTTCGGATACCGGTGGCACATCAGGCTGCGACCAGCTATCCAGTAAATATTTACCATCGGGCGATAGCTGCACGCTATGATCGCCTGCAGCCGGAGTTAACAGAGTGAAATTTTTGCCGCTGAAGTCCACCCGGTAGGCATACTGATAATAAGGATTGACATTCGGTTCCCTGCCAGCACCAATGAAATAGATTACCCGGTTTTTCTCGTCCACATTGAATAGCGATTTTACCAGGAAATTCCCCGTGGTGATCTGGTTTTTCAGTGCCCCTGTAAGGGCATCATACAAATAAAGATGTCCCCAGTCGCTTCGTTCTGAATACCAGATGATTTCGTTCGTTTTCGAGAAATATTTCCAATTGATGGAGCCTTGTCCGGATTCATACTGAGTAGCCACCACCTCTTCAAAGATATCCTTCACTTCGCCGGTAGTACAATCGGCTATTCGAACATTCTCCTGCTTATGATCACGGCTCGTGGAAACAAAAACCAGTCGCTGACTGTCATCGCTCCAGGCCACGTCGTCGAATCCGCCTTCACATGAAATATCGTCGCATTGGGTTCCCCTCCGGGCATCGGCATTTAATTTTAACCGCACCATAGCCGGGTTACCAGTAATATCGATAATCACCCGGTAAATCCGGATGATATCCTTGTCACCCGGAATGGGATACTTCCATTCTTTGAGTTCGGGTTCACCCACTTTGGTTTTTACCAGGTACATATTGCTTACATGCCGCTGGTCCTGCTGGAAGGTGGCGATCTTTTTCGAATCGGGCGACCAGCTCAGGATGGCCTTGTCGGAATGCTTCCAACCGGCATTGTCGGTGGCATATCCAAAATCCTTGATGCCATCCGTGGTGAGGGCTCTTTCGGTACCCGTGGCTACCTCCCTGATCCACAGGTTCCAATCCTTGATGAAAGCTGCAAACCTGCCATCTGGCGACAATACCCCGTTGGTGCGTGCCCGCGGAGCTTCAGGCTTGACGGATGCCTTATCAAATAATTCCTTGCGGGTATCGGATACCATTTTCTTCCCATCGGCCGGGTTGAATAATTTGAATTCCACTTTATTCTCCAGCATCGATTTATACCAGAGCCGGGCATCGGGTAACCACTGTGGCTGAATGGCATTATCAATCAATTTGCTCACATCCAGCATCGCAACTGCCTTCGCGTAATCGGCTTCGGTAAAGGTTTTTCCAGTTTGGCCCAGGGTGATGCCGCTGACCAGCAACCCCGACAACAGGATCAGAAAGGTTGATATTCTTTTCATTTTTATTTCCATTAATTTCTGGTAATTATACATCAAAAGCCAAATAGGCGCTAACAAATTTCTCTTTCCGGTTATAAAATTCATTCACCAAACTTCTTCCATTATAAAACTGAATCCCCAATCGCAGGCGTCGTTTATTTCGGTCTTGCGGAAGGATGTATCCCGCAGTGAAGTTAACGTTTTTACCAAATCCGTTTTGCTGGTACGCGCTCACATTAGCGGCCGCAAACACCCCGCCCAGCCATTTCAAACGTTGATCGAAATAGTACTCCAGCTCCATTCCACCCATAAAGTTCATATAGGCATAAGCATTGGGCATGGATTTACGCAATCCCAGAAAATCCCCTCCCGGATCAAAATATCCTACTTCCGCATAAACTCTCAGGATATCCAATGAAGGCCGGTGAAGGAACCAGAGTGGACGAATTGAGGCAGCCCACCGTAGATCGTCCTGTGTAGGACCTTGTTTGAACATCGGATCCCGGTCGGTAACTGAAGTGGTAGTTTGCTTGGGAAACTCATCGCCAATATGTGTACAGATATGATGCTTGGAAAACCGCAGCGACAACCACTCGGTCGGATTGGCTGCCACGGCAAAGTAATAAACCCCGTCGAGACCGATGAAATCATTGTTGCCCTGGCGCATATGACAAGGTGTCATCACGCCGATCTCCCCTTCGATACCCAGTTTTGGATTGCTTTTCGGCCGGAATTGGAACAACGAGAGGCGGGCGGCGGGAAAAACCGTCAGATGCCCCACATAACTCCCTCCCTGGTTGATCTGATCGGTGTAATCATAATCGGCATACTGGAAAAACTGGGCGGCAGCTTCCATACGGTTGCCGAGTGGGTCGGCCAGGTAGGTACGGTACATATGATCCAGTCCTACCACTTTAAGATTCCACGTTTTCAGGGGTATCAGAAAGGTCGAGTCCTGAGCATCAACGGATACGAGACTAAGCAGGCAAACCAGTGATACCAGAATCGCTTTAATATTTTTCACGTTTATCAATTTTTAAGGGTTGTAGAGACGCATATTTGCGTCTATGGTTTATGGTCGCAGAGACGCATATCTGCGTCTATGGTTCCGCACCAAACATCGTTGTTCGGACCGTTGTCGGCGGTTTCACCGCCCAAAACCCAGACTTTATCCTGAAACAGCACGGTGGCATAAGAGTGCCGGCCGTTAAAAGCGGAGCCCTTCGAATCCAGCTCCCAGGGCTGGCCGTCAGGTTTCCGGTAGGTATAGGCAAGATCTCCCTCCACATAGCGTAGCTGCCGGTAACCATCCTCTTTCCCCGGAAACAGCCAGATGGAATTGGCATACAGCACCATGGAATGTCCGCCTCTCAATAAGGAAAAGGATTCATCAACCTGCCAGGTAATCCCATCGTCGGAATACCATAAATCATAATAATATTTACCGGGCTGGTTGTACAATTCCTCGTTGTCGAAAGTCACCCCGTGAATGCCGCCCTGCATATATATCCTGCCGGTAGCCGGATCCACGCAAGCTGCCAGCTCACTCCGCTGGCCGAAGTCGTTATTATCGAGTTTGTCCCATCTGATACCATTCTCCGAGCGCCACACATCGTGGAAATACACCATCGAATAGCCGCCTTCAACCCCCTCAAGCTGGGTGGATCCCCCGATAAGAAACAAATAATTTTTGCCTCCCTGGTTGGCAGCCACGCACACATGATTGAACCTTGGCATGAAATCAGTTACCGATTCGGGATGTGAGGAGGTGCGGTGCTTAATGGCCATCCAGCTAATCCCATCAGTGGATTTCCATACGTCATTCGTGTACTGCCGGTACCCGGTTTGCTCATCCACTTCGAAACCACCCACCAGGTAAAGCGCCTCGCCGGTTCCATCGTCGAATACCGTCACCGTATG
>JBBQOG010000268.1:0-5030 GCA_038330665.1 Bacteroidales bacterium | reverse complement strand
CCGGTTCTGCAGGGATATAAGAGCGCGGATAGCGTGTACGGGGAACGCTTCCGTGCCGATTACAATCGTCTGGTTGGCGACCTGATCGTTGAAAATCATTTCGCACAATCCGTGGAAATGGCAAACAAATATGGAATAAAGATGTTTGCCGAAGCCGGTCATGGTGGTTATCCCAGGGTGGAACCACTCAAGGGACTGGGAAATTCAGACATCCCCATGGGGGAATTCTGGAACCGGCAACGATTCTGGGTGACCAATGAAGCCGCCAGCGCCGCTCACATATATGGCAAAAAAGTGGTTGCCGCGGAATCACTTACCGGGTGGCAGCACTGGCAACACGGACCAACGGATTATAAACAGTTGATTGATATAGCTTTCTGCGCCGGGCTAAACCAGGTTGTGTTTCACACCTTTGCCCATAATCCTGAAATTGCCGGCAAACCCGGATTCGGGTACCATGCCGGTGAGCACATCAATGTAAATACCACCTGGTGGGAAATGGCCAGGCCATTCATGGATTATCTCAGCCGGTGTTCCTATCTGTTACGACAGGGAA
Source organism: Bacteroidales bacterium (assembly GCA_038330665.1). GTDB lineage: Bacteria > Bacteroidota > Bacteroidia > Bacteroidales > UBA12481 > UBA12481. The sequence continues at coordinate 4,474 of JBBQOG010000268.1, read as the reverse complement.
ACTTTGTTGGGGATGCCTGTCTTTATTACGGCGATCAGGCACCTAACCTGGTTCCTCCCAGGCGTATCGACCCCAATATTACCCCGATTTACAGCGACGACCAGTGCCTTCATTGCGGCCAGCCTAAACCGGTGAACCCGGGTGAATTAGATGGCTATGATTTCGACTACATGAACGCCGATATCATCACAACCCGCCTGCGCGCCGAAAACGGAATGCTGGTATTACCCTCCGGTCAGTCGTACAAAGTAATGGTCCTGCCCGACAAAGAAGATATTTCCCTTGAGGTATTAAATAGCCTCGAAAAACTGGTATCTGACGGCGCGGTTGTGATTGGCAGAAGACCCGAAAGAACCACTTCCCTGAAGAATTACCCTGATTGTGATAGTGAGGTAAAGGCAATTGCAGCGAAATTATGGGGCCCGTGCGACGGTCAGAAGATATTCTCTAACAACTATGGAAAAGGCAGGATTTACTGGGGAAAATCCGTAAAACAGGTACTGGAGGAGCTTAAAATCCGACCCGACTTTGAAGTAAAAGGCATTGACAATGCCGATAAGCATATTGACTATATTCATCGGCAAACTGAAACGGAAGATATCTATTTCGTTTCCAACAGCAACCAGTCGGTTGAACGGGTTACCTGCATCTTCCGGGTTGATAAAAACAGGATCCCGGAATTGTGGGATGCGGAGTCGGGACTGATACAGCGGAAGCTGGAATATTCGACGGTGGAAAATGGGATCAGCATTGAATTTGTCATGGATCCCCTGGCTTCAAGATTTGTCGTTTTCAGAACAAATTCCAGCGGAAAGAACGATCCGGGTTTATCTTGCGACCTTCAATTTGGCCTCAATGGCAAGACCAAAGAAACTGCCATTCAACCCCCCATTGACCTCACCAACAACTGGGATATCCACTTCGATCCTCAATGGGGCGGGCCGGAATCCTGGCACCTCGACACGCTCACCAGCTGGCCGGATATCGATGTTGATGGCATCCGGTACTATTCCGGTAAAGCCATATACAGCAGAGACTTTACAGTGAGTGAATCCCTATTATCCAAAGGGACTGAAGCCTTTGTTGCTTTCGGGGATATTCAGGAGATGGCACGGGTGATCGTAAATGGTCAGGATTGCGGTATTGTTTGGACTCCACCCTACCGGGTCAACATCACCAAACAACTCAAATCAGGTAAAAACACGATCGCCGTTGAGGTCATCAACACCTGGAACAACAGGCTCGTGGGCGATGTGAGAAATCCCGACAGCCAGGCTTATGCAAGAACAAATATCAAGTTTAAGTTTCGCAAAGAAAGCGCTTTGTTGAAATCAGGTTTGATGGGAAAGGCGGGCATCTATTTTTATAAATAATTGCTAATTAAGCAAATAATAATGGGGAAAATACACTCAGTGGAGCACAGATCTGTTGCAGCGGTTGTTCTCACCGTTCTGGTTGCCTCTACGCCCCAACTACTTGCAAAGGAAAAGGGGTTCAGTGTGGTACAGATCGTCTGCGGACCGCCGCCTGAAACACCTAATCGAGAATGGAACCAACATGTGTAAAATACCGATAGTCACTTTTATACTGTCCATCTTTTGTTATAAATGACAAAAACTGATATATATGTACTTCTGTCATTTATACATGCGCGATGAAAAATTACCTTTCCAGAGAGAATTATAAGAGAAAAATCGATCGGTCCTTTGAGCCAGATTTATTACGGTAAACTATAAAGCGAAAATATGATTGATATTAAAAAGTTGAGCGCAGGGGTTCTTTTAGTTGGGTTATCGATTTCCATTAGTACAGCAACAGCACAAACCCTTCAATCTCCCATTCCACTGCCTTCCGCTACCCAACTCCGGTGGCAGAACTATGAACGGACGATGTTTATCCATTATAATCCTACCACCTGGACCAACCGGGAGTACGACGACCTGTCGCTGCCATTGTCCAGGATGAATCCCGATAAGCTCAATACCGACCAATGGTGCCAGGTAGCAAAATCGTGGGGAGCGAAACTCATCATTTTCGTGGCTAAACATACCGGGGGATTTTGCTGGTGGCAGACTAAAACCACTGATTATGGTGTGAGCCACATTCCGTGGAAAGATGGGAAAGGTGACGTTCTAAAAATGATATCGGAATCATGCAGAAGGTACGGTCTTGATCTCGGGATTTATATTTATCCAGGTGATGAAAAGTGGGGTGCAGGTATAGGAAGTGGCGGAAAAACCGCTGACTCATCAAAGCAAGAAGCTTATAATCTGGTATTTAGAAAACAATTAACCGAGGTGCTCAGTCAGTATGGCCCGATAAGGGAAGTTTGGTTCGACGGGAGTTGTATCATCGATGTTTCGGATATCTTAAAGAAATATGCCACAGATGCGGTTGTGTTTCAGGGCCCCCAGGCGACTATCAGATGGGTGGGTAATGAAAGTGGAATCGCCCCTTATCCCAACTGGTATACCCTGAAGAAATCGGATCTGGCCTCCGGCATCGCCACGGCACTTCATTCCAACCCCGAAGGCGATGCCTACGCGCCGGTTGAGGTTGATCTTCCATTGCTCGCCAATGGTGGTCACAAATGGTTCTGGGCCCCTGATACGGACAAGTGGATACTCACCAGGGATCAATTGATAAATGTTTATTACCGTACAGTGGGCCGCGGTGCAGTGATGCTCCTGAACGCTACCCCCGACACAACCGGCCGCATCCCGGAATCGCATGTGAAAGCTTACCAGGGCCTGGGCGAAGAGATAGCCCGACGATTTGGAAAGCCAATCCAATCAACCTCCGGCAAGGGGCTGGAATTATTGCTGGTCATGGGTAAGCCGGAATGGGTTAACCATATTGTCATTCAGGAAGATCTGGCATCCGGACAACGGATCAGGAAATATGTGCTTGAAGGGCTGGAAAACAACAAATGGGTAAAATTGTCGGAGGGTAGTTCAGTTGGGCAAAAGAGAATCGATCCTTTTGAATCAAGAATGGTCACGAAGATTCGTTTACGGGTGACCGAATCAGCCGCAGAGCCGGTAATTAAAACATTATCAGCCTTTAATATCGAGGGATCCACGAATACTCCAGGAATTTCAGATGCCGCCAAAAACACGGCAACCATCGGCGACTGGAACGCGGATACCTTCGGACCTGAATGGAAGGAATACCGGCTTGATGTAACCCCCTATATCCAATCGATCGGACAGTATACACTTAATTTTGAGATGGTTTCATTCGACTGGAACCAGGGTTGGGGTCTGGAGTTTAAAGACTGGAAAGTTGAAATGTATGGCAAGGATCTGCCACAAGCCATCGAAAAGGTAAATGACAGCTGGGCTTTCCGGCTTACCCGGTCGCAACAGACCGACAAGCCCGATGATTTCCCCACGATATTCAGGGTGATGGTAAGATCGAAGCCCGGGAAGACGATGGGGAATGTGACTTTAAATAGGGTGGAATACAACTAGGCAGTTGGCAGCAGTTATGAGAAAACTATTATGTTGGCTGATTCTGGTTTCCGGATCGGCCGGGTTGACGGCCCAACAGGTGGTTAATATTGACCGGAGCAGTAGTGGCAAGGTTTTCGAAGGGATCGGCGCGCTCAGTGCGGGTGCATCCTCCCGCCTGTTGATCGACTATCCGGCAGGTACGAGGAAGGAGATCCTCGACTGGCTGTTCCTGCCCGGATACGGCGCTTCATTTCACCACCTGAAAACGGAGATCGGCGGTGATGTCAATTCCACCGACGGAACCGAGCCGTCCTACGCCCACACCCGTGAGGAATTCGACCACCCTCAGAAAGAATTCTTTTTGAGGGGCTATGAATCGTGGCTCATGTGTGAAGCAAAAAAGCGGAATCCCTCAGTCTACCTGGATATTCTGCAATGGGGCGCACCCGGCTGGATCGGTAATGGTGAATTTTTTTCGCAGGATAACGCCGACTATATCGTGCGGTATATCGAAAAAAACAAGGAGTACTTCGGCCTGGATATCAATTACTGCGGTATATGGAACGAGCGGCAGTATGCGCTTGAATCGCCGCGAAACAGCGAGTGGATCAAACTGCTCTCGAAGGAGATCCATGCGCATCGTTTAAATACACAGGTAGTTGCCTCCGATGAGGTGGGTGCTCTTACCGTCGGCCATGAAATGATGAAAGATCCGCAATTGCTGGACGCGGTAGATGTGCTGGGCACACATTACCAGGATGGGAATCCAAAAAACTTTGATTCACAAATCGTTAAGCTGATAAATAAGCCGGTATGGTCGTCGGAGGACGGTCCCTGGCGGGGCGACTGGGCCGGTGCCGCATCGCTCGCCCGCAAATTCAACCGGAATTACCTGTTGTTCGGGATGACCAAAACCATTATCTGGAGCCTGGTGACCGCCTATTATGATATCCTTCCGATCGCAGGATCCGGGATCATGAAAGCCAACACCCCCTGGTCGGGGCAGTATGAAGTTAAGC
>JBBQOG010000267.1:0-5044 GCA_038330665.1 Bacteroidales bacterium | reverse complement strand
AACTGTACCTTAAATTTTTCCTGTGCTTCGCGGTAAAGCTCTTCATATCCGGTCCCAAAAGCGCGAATGTCAATATAAAAGTTCACCACCCTGCAAGTTGGGAACAACTCGCGGATTTCGATGGCCTGCTTGATCCCGGTTGCACAACAGAGGCGGCTGCAATAATTGATTCCAATCTGCTGATCACGCGAACCCACACAATGCACAAAGGCTATCGCTGCAGGTTCCGCACCTTCCCGAAGCAATTCCGATGGATCATCCTTCAACATTTTCTCCAGATCGAATGAGGTGATAACCTGTTTATAGATGCCATATCCGAATTCCTCTTTAAGCCTGGCATCAAAAAAATCGAAACCAGTGGCTACAATCACAGAATCGGCACTTCCAACGATCTTTTCACCGGCAAGCAGTATAAACTGGTCTTTTTCCTTTTCGATCCGAGTCACCTGAATGCCAAAACGCTTATTAATTTCGACCGCCTCAGCACCTCCACCGAAATCAGCCAGTACCTTACCGGCAAATGCCCGATCAGGAAAAAGCAGGTGATAGTCATTTAATTTTCCGCCGGGCCGATTCTCCTTTTCATACCAATCCACCTGGATGCCGATGGCAGCAGCGGAGATGGCAGCAGCAATTCCAGCCGGACCGGCCCCAATGACTGCAATCCGGAAGCCTCCGGGATTCGGACTGGTTACCTTTACTGACATACTTTTTGATTGATCCCTTCCGGTTTTCCGATTCGGATCCCCTGCCGGTCGGCATATTTTAATCCTGGATTATAATCGATTCCCATTTTATCCAAGAGACTCTCCACCGGAACCTGGTGGGTTTGCAATCCGATATCCCAGGGGTCATAGCCCATGACCAATCCCGCGAGCTCCTCGTGTGTAACCACCGGAATCTGGGAGTTATCGGGCCCGTAAACCGAACCTTCGCTCTCCTGAAGGGTATATTGCCACCGGTCGAGAAAAAGTGCGCATCCCGGACAGTTGGCCACAATCAGGTCTGGTTCATACGGTTGCATCGATTCCAGCTTGATTCTTGATTGAGAAATTGAATATCCACGATTCTCCTGTACCAGGTAATTCCGGAATCCGAATCCGCAGCAGTGCCTACGCTCGGGATAATCCACGCTGTTCCCTCCCCAGCTGCTGACCAGCCCGGAAAGTACCTGTGGAAATTCCGATCCACCCACTCCCCGCTCCGGAAAGGTTTTGGCATAATGGCAACCAATGTGGTCAACTACCTTTAAGGGGACACCGGTTTTATGATTTACCAGTGGATACTTGGCCTGTGCTGCTATCTCCTCGCGATATTTATATAGGATATCCGACGTATGCACCATATTCTCAGGTTCTTCAAATGTTCTGCCCGTAGCCAGGGCAAGAAAACCTGCAATTTTCGATTTCAATTCCGGATGGTGTTTCCATAAATCCAATACTTCTGAATAGAGCCCGAATGAAGTTACGCACGACACCAGAAGATTTTTATACCCTTTTTCATTCATCAGGGCAAACTGCCTGGCTATCACTGTCATGGTGGTTTCCAAAGGAACCACATCCGAATGATATCCAATTCCGGTACAGGTAGTATGCCCGGCATCTTCAAAAACCTTCTTACCCAGTTTGTTCCTTAAAATATCAATAAACAGATTCTCGGCACCCGGAAAAAAGTTCTGGCGTATGCAACTCCTGACAAAAAAATAATGGTCGTCGGAGATTTCTTTTTGGTATTCCTTCCAGTATTTACTCATTCTTCATTCCTTGTTCCCATTTCAATCTGATCCCAAAGTACCTTGCAACCGGTAACCTCAAATATCCTGTCGAGTTCCCCCAGGGCCCCGGCACTGATCTTCCGCAATAATCCCGGCCCCTCCTGATCATAACCGGAATCAAATCGCCCATATACCTGACCGGCATTTTCCGACATCCATTCCCATACCGGTCCCTGCTCGGGATGCAGGGAAGGATCCACGCGAGTTGGATGAAGGCAGTAACCGGTTTCCAGTATATTGTGACCAATACCTCTTTTGATTCCCAGTTGCTGACGGCCAAAAGCAGATAAGGCAAACAACCCGTTCCGGATGGACACCGCCCGGAGAACCGAAATCAGGGCGCCCGGAATGTTACCCCTCGGGCAACGAGGCTTACAACTCATGCATTGCCCGCAAAACCAGATCATATCCGAACTGAGCAGATCGGTCAGCGTTTGGGCATCACCTTCGCTAACCAGGTTCATAATTATCCGCGGATCATATTCGTAATAGCCTGCAGCAGGGCACAATGCAGTACATACCCCGCAATTCAGGCAGGAACGGCAGGCTTCCCCAAATCGGGGATCCGCCTGAATTTGTGAGGGAATATCTTCGATGTTCATCAGCTAACAAAGCTAACACACCGAGTTTATTCAGTATAGAGAAGGAATACCGTAAAAATTTGACAGGGGTACTGAAAAGGGTGGGTATTAATACTGAGGAGTTTAGGAGTTTAGGAGTTTAGGAGGTGAGGAGTTTAGAGTTCGACTAGTTTTTCTTTGATGGCGTAAACGACTAAACTGGCGGTGTTACGACATCCGGTTTTGAGGAGGATATTTGCGCGGTGGCTATCTACGGTGCGCTTACTCAGACACAGTGAATCGGCGATTTCCTGTGTTGACATGCCTTTGCAGATCAGCAGGATGATCTCTTTTTCCCGGTCTGACAAGGGGGAGTCCGGCGTGAGTTCTTCGGGGGAATTTTTCAGTGAGTTGACCAGATTCATCAGCAATTCCCTGGAAAAATAGTTGCCACCTTCCATGACTGTTTCGAGGGCCATTCTGACCTCGCTGAAATCAGAGTTTTTCAGTAAAAATCCCTTGACGCCGGTATCCACCATCTTAAAATAATAATCCTGCTCACCAAACATGCTTAAAGTAATAATCTTTAAATCAGGATATTTTAATAGTGCCAACCTGGCAGCCTCAATTCCATCCATCTCCGGCATGGCAATATCGAGCATCACAACATCTGGGAGGTACTTGTCAAGGATGCTCAAAAATTCAATGCCATTGGAGGCTTCACCGGCTACTTCAAAACGATTCAGGGTATCGATCAGCATCCTGAGTCCCTTTCTGAACAATTTATGGTCGTCAACCAGAACTACTTTATATTTCATGGCTTCTTTGTTGCTTTGACTTTGATAAAAACACGGATGCCCAACCCGGGCTTTGATTCCACAAGCAGGTCACCACGGAGGGATTTGATCCTTGACTGGATATTGGTCAGCCCGGATCCGTCCCGGTCGTTTTCTTTCATGGTCCGATCGGCTTCAAAACCAATACCATTATCCTGATATTCGAGTACGAGTTCACCATTCTGATGTTGCAATGAAAGGCTGGCCTTCGTGGCCTGGGCGTGCTGTATCGTATTATGGATCAACTCACTGGAAACACGATAAATCACCACCTCCACATTTTCATCGAATCGTTCATTTTTCAGCATGGTCTGAAAATCAATGGCGAGCTGCCCCGTCTGGATGATTTTATTGATATAATTGGAGAGGGCCCGGATCAGTCCGAAATTTGCCAGCACATGTGGACTCAGGTGGTCGGAGATATCCTTAAGGCTACGAATGGCTTCATCAACCGTTTCTGTTGCATTGCGTATAATCGTTAGGCTTTGTTGGTCACCGGCCAGTTGTTCCAGGGTGGAGACCGACATTTTTACGGCGCTCAGCAGGGGCCCCATCCCGTCGTGCAAATCCTTGGCAATGCGGGTGCGTTCCGCTTCTTCCGTCTGGATGATGGCTGAAAGAAACCGCCGCTCAGTTTTCCGCCGTTCCACCTCAACCTTTTTGATATAATTAAAGATCTGTTGGATCAGGTAAACGCCGGCGGCAAAGAATATGGAGGTAATCACTCCCATCCAGACATACAGCTCCCGGAAATAATCGGGTTTAAAATCACTGATAAACGGAAGAAACTCCATGAATCGAAGGATGACCATCAAAAGAAATCCGATGGTAATGAGAATCCACGACAAGGCATATTTGGTAACGCTGAATAATTTTAGCGCAATCCCTGCTGCAATAAGCTGAATAATAATGGAAAAAGCGAGGAGGATTTTCAGCATTTTCAACCGATTTTCATGATCAAAGGTAGCTAAGTCAGGGCTACTTATGCTCCACCGGACCCTGAATTTTTCAATCCTGTGTATGAACATAGCATAGTATGGACCGAAATCTTAACTTTGGCCAAACTGAATTCGAAATGAAACGGTATTCCTTTCTTGCATTTTGCCTTTCGGCATGCACTCTGTTTTTCCTCGTTCAAGGCTGCAAAAAAGAAAATCAGCCACCGGTTGCCCAATTTACGATCGACCCGGTAACCGGAAACGATGAAACTATCTTCATGATGGATGCTTCCGGCACCAGCGATCCGGAAGACAAAGCGGATTTGCTGATGATCCAGTGGGATTGGGAAGGTGATGGAACTTTCGATTCTCAGTATGCCACCCGGAAAACGGCTGACCATAAATATAAGGCAGGCAGCTATACTGTAACCATGGTTGTGAAGGACACACGTGGCTTTACCGATACCGCACGAGCGCCATTAATTGTGACCAGTTCAAACCTGCCGCCGGAAACTCCCTTTAACCCGCAACCTGCTGAAGGTGCCGTCACGCTTACGGTGAGTCCATGGATGAAATGGAGCAGCAGTGATCCGGAAGGCGATCCGTTGTTCTTTACCTGCTATTTCGGCAAAACCAACCCCCCGCCGCAGTTTATTGCCAACCAGATGTTCGGAACTTTCAGCCCGGGAAAACTGGATTATGGCACCACTTATTACTGGCGGATTAAGGTGCGTGACGCAAAGGGCAATATTACCGAAGGTCCGGTGTGGAGCTTCTCAACCTACGACCTTCATGTGGGTACGCTGAATGACACCCGTGATGGCCAGTCTTACCAGACCATCCAGATCGGCAATGCCTGGTGGATGGCTGAAAATCTACGGTTTGATGCCGGAAACGGAAGCTTTTGTTATGAAGATAATACACAGCGGTGCCAGG
>JBBQOG010000266.1:0-5061 GCA_038330665.1 Bacteroidales bacterium | reverse complement strand
CTGTAAACCGGTGGCTATGGCGAAGGCACTATCAACCGTTTCGATTCCTTTCAAACCACCTTCCACAGGTACCGGAATATTGATCACATTTTTAGGACCATACAGATTAACCGCATTTCGCATTAAATAGGTTTTCCCCGACAGGTGATCCCCGGTGAACAGCAGCGCGCCGCTTTTCCCCTCGGTAAATCTCCTGACTGCCTTTTCGGCTTCTGCCAGTTCTTCCTTTCTGTTGATCAGTGGATCTGCCGGTGCAGTCGGCTTACCGGTGAATAACTGCTTGTAATAAAACGGCAATGCTTTTTCGGTGGCCCGGGTCAGGCTCACCTTATCGGAAAAGTCGGCAAATTTAGTGTGCGGATTCTGAAAGGATTTTGCCTGATAATGATATTCATATTTTGCCAGCTTGTCGAGGGATGCCATAAACACCCCATCAATTTTGTTCATCAGAAGCTCCTTTTTCCGGTTGAGGTAGTTGGAAAGCTTCTTGGAACGGGTTTTCCGCATGACCGTATCAAAGTCATCGGCTCGCCGGGTGATGGTTTCAGCTTTTAACAATACTCTCAAGGAAGCGATGGACTCATTGGTCTCAAATTCGAGCTTCAGCTTCAGCTTTTCAATATTTTCGATGATCTCTTCCAGCTGAAGCCTTGTTCTTTTCAATATTTCAGCAGAATTCTTTTTGGTTTCTGCGGTATTCAGCAAAGTGAATTTTAATAGCTCAAGAGCATTCTCGGCCTTGGTATTCTCGGTCCTGCCGTCATTGATAATCTGCTGGTACAGATCCGTAATATTGGCAATAATCTCATTTTCGATCAACCCTTTGGCAATTTTACGGCCGTTTAACGGGAGAGGAGGTATTCTTCCCTGAACGGATTCAAAGTCGGCCAGCACATCCGGAGAGACCACCTCAACCGAATCATCGACCAATTTGATGCTGGTGTTGAGATCAGCCTGTATTCCCTCTAAAGAAGCATCCGGACTGATCTGGTTGGATATCTGAAAAAAATCCCGGATACTATGATCGATCTCTTCCACCGACGGAGAATCGAGCATTTTACCGATCTTGTCAATTGCACTCAAGGTACCCTCCAATAAAGTCCCAGCTATCTGATTGGAAGCACTTTTCACACTCCCTGCCGTCAGGAGGCGCAAATTACCCAACTGAACATGCAACAACAATTGGTTGATTAGCAATTGGTGATTCGTCAGCCAGCTCACAGAATAACTACTGATTGACTTAAGTATGGCTTTTCGTTTGCTCTCTTTTATTATTCTGCTGTTATTCTGCACAATACCATCTTCACGGGTATGATCCAGGGCGATCATCACCTGATTACACATTTGTCGGGATGCGCGGTTCAGATTAAGGAGGAAGTGTTGGCTCAGACTTGTAGAAAGGGTTTCAATCGCTGATTCCAGCGATTTCAGTTCCACGGGTTGAGTCTCGGAAAGCTGATCGATCCAGTTTATGAAGCAATGGTTGAGGGCATTTGCAGAAACACCGACAAACAGGATTTGCTGTGCAAGATTCTCCAGATATTCGTTTTCGAAATAGCTTTCGACCGTGTTGAACAGATGAATCCTCTCGCGGTTTCTTCTTTTTATCTTTTTCTTGATTGCTTTTAATTCAGGCGAATCATTTTCATGGATGGCTAATTCATCCTCCTGATAAACCCGTTTAATGACCTTCGATACCTTTTTCAATCCAGCCCTGGCGGACTCAATATGGTCCTTAAAACTTTTCCCGATCAGGACGGAAACCGGCTGAAACCGGTCATTGAGAATAATATCATCCAACAGTTCCTGCTTGATTACTAACAGGTCACTTGCCGACATCCCAGGATCTTTGCTGAATTCTTTCCCAAGCAAGGTGTAAAACGAATGATAGACATCGGTTAATGCAGTATAAATCAGGACTGCTGTGGAGGTATTAATTTTATCGAACTCCTTATCCAGGGCAACCATTTGCTCGTCGAGTCCGGAGAAACCGGACAATCTCAGTTCATCGGAGGATTCACTCTTTAGTTTAAATTCTGATCGCTTTTCACTATAGATATTTTCCAGATCCAGCTGATATTGTGTTTTTGCTGCAAAACTTTCCGAGGCCCGTACCAGCAGCGTCGTACCCATCACACCCAGGAATCGGTTGGTTTCCTGAACAAAAGAAGCTTCAGAACCGTCAGCCATTTTAGGGATCTCAAGAATAATTAAATCAGCTTTATGGGAATGTTTTTGGATAACCTCATAAAAAGAAGCTTGCTCTAATTCGTTATTGATTACCTGAAAAGGAAAGTTGATACGAAGGGCGATTAATTGCTTGCGAATCAACGTTTCGATGATATTCTTCTGATACTGATCGTTCATGTAATAAATCCGGATCTCTGCATTGCTCCAGTCACCGGAAAGCAAAACCCTTTTAGCGATCTGAAGGGTCAAATCGCCGGCATTCGTGCCGTTGTTCCACCAGATATCAATCCGGGAATAGGATCCGAATCCTTTGCCTTTGTCGTAATCGAGATACAAAATATTGTAATCCAACTCCGTCAGCTTCTGGTTCATATTGGCGAACCAGATAGGATCACGGGTATTTCTGGCCCAACCCATCAGGATTGTATTGGGCTCTATACCTGAAAAACCGTACGTTGTTGCAATGGCCTCGATCCCCATATACAGGTTCTTGCATTCCTGTTTACGATGAAAGATAATGTCGTTTTTCGTTTCATCCGGATTCTGGGCCTGTTCATATTTGGGAAAAAGGGTTTTAGCCTCTGGGGTTTCAATCAGGTCGAAATCAGAGATCATGCCTCCCCGGCCTGCAACCGCCTTGCTGAAACTCAATAAATGTGGACGGGCATCGCTTCCCCCACTGAACAACAGAATGTTAGGTTCCCAGTTTCTTTTGTTCTTTGGCTTTTGGTCCAGATTTTTCAGTCCCAATTTAACAATGGACGACCAAACACTCGACCATACGTCGCCGGAGCTCAGCTCAAGCTGCTTTCTCGAAAGATAAAGAAAGATGATCGCCATGATAAAAACAGCGGCCAATGTTGCAACAAGGTTCAACTGCATCATGAGCAGGAAAATGACAATCAGCCCCACCAGGGGAATTAATATATTGATCTTGAATTTCGGCCTGAAATCAGGACTGGCCCATTTCTCCAGGAAACAGGCCAGATTGATGACCAGGTAGGCTGCCATGTAAAACATCGCAACAATTCCGGCTATGACATTCAGCTCGCCGATTAATATACCGGCCTCCGCCAGGACAAAGGTTAACAGCAGGGCGTTCCGGGGTTCATTACCTGCACCGGTACCTTTGCCAAAAACACGGGGAGTGATTTTATCCAGCGACATGGACTGAAGAATTCTCGGGCCGCCTAAAATGCCACCCAGGGCTGATGACAAGGTAGCGCCCCAGATACCGGCAATCACCAGCTGGGGTATCCAGCTAAATTGAACGAGCGCATTATTGTTTCTCTGGAGTTCTCCCCCCGGGATGGAGTAATAGATAAAAACAGCCAGACTGGTATAGATGAGTAACCCGACAAAAATGGCCAGCATTGTTCCCAGAGGGATCGATTTTTTGGGATCCTTTAAATCGCCGGACATGGCTACGCCGGCGGTGAATCCTGTGACAGCCGGAAAAAACACACCGAACAGAACCGCTATTCCGGGTGCATTTTTCAGGTCGGCCGGTGTAAAATCAAATCCTTTGTCTGCTGTGGTTCCCATAAAAACTGAAACCAGGGAGAGGGCAATGGTCCCCAGGATCAGGTACTGGGTTTTTATTGCAAAACTTGTGCTGATAAAGGCAATGGTAACAATCAGGATCAGTGCTAACGTTCCGGCAATGCGCAGGTGGTTGGTGGTAATCACTTCGATATGCAGCCAATCCTTGGCAACCAGCAGTACGCTTTCGGAGAAACCGATCAGGTAAAGGGAAATGCTCAGGGCTGTAGCCGCATATATGGTAAGTCCGATGGCACCTCCAATGGGCAATCCCAAACTTCGGGAAAGGATATAATATATTCCACCCGTCTTGATTTTCTTGTCGGTAGCGATGGAGGAAATGCTTAATCCGGTGGAAACAGAAACAACATGTGCCATCAGGATAATGCCCAACACCATGACCAGGCTTCCGGCATTGCCAATCACCCATCCGATGCGCAAGTACATGATAACGCCCAAGATGGTCAGAATGGAAGGGGTAAATACCCCTCCAAATGTCCCAAATTTCTTCATCCTCAGATTTTATTAATTTTCATCCCTTAGGCTTACCTGAAATTCCACTCCCAAAGTTTATCGCCACTTCCGGCAATACTACTCAACCACCGCTTTTTGTAATTCGAATGTAGTGAATAAATTCCTCAACTTCCCAGCGGTAAAAACGACAAATTAGTAAAAATGTCGGACTATTACCGGGAGGATTCTACCCATCATTGACCAGGTGTTCTAACGGGGCGATCCCGACTGAAAACAAAAAAGGGGTCGCTGAATGGCGACCCCTTTTTCTTTTCAGACTATCAACTAATTTATTATCAAACGCTTAACCTGCACATCATTCCCACTCATTACCTGTACGAAGTAAATTCCGGGTTGACAAGTAATCAGGTTTAACGGGATGTTAGTGATGTTCCCGCTTTTTTCAACCTTTTGATTCATCAGGACCTGGCCAGTCATGTCAATGACTTTAACCACCAAAGATCTTCCTTCAGCCTGATAATTCGTGTAATTCAGCTCAAATCTTCCGTGTGATGGGTTCGGATAAACAGTCAACGAGTTGGCAATGACGTTGTCGCCGATACCGGTTAGTGCGAAGTTAATTTCAAACCGGTAGGTCAGAACGGTCACCCCATCCTCAGCCAGCATGCGAACTGTAATAATAATCTGGCGGTAATAGCCGTCCGAAGTTTTTATTTCCTGCACATCAATAACCGCAGTAGAATTACCATTTGCAGTTTGTATTACGACAGTCGGCAAAGTGGTTCTGTCGGGGACAGCGGCTAATGTATAAACAAACACATCCCTGTTGAAACCCGTCCAGGGCTGACCATCGAT
>JBBQOG010000265.1:0-5091 GCA_038330665.1 Bacteroidales bacterium | reverse complement strand
AAACCGAAGAGTGGTAGAATCCTGCAAAAACAGGGACGGATTGATCACAAATGATTGGGATGGCGGACCCGATTTCTTTCCTGCCGGCTCGGATGGGAAGAAGGAGCTCTATTCACTCCTTCAGCCAATCGAACTGATACTCCGAAAAGGCGAAGGCGAATACGATGGCAAAACCACCCATTCCAAAAGTGGTCATCTGATTTTCAAGAGGGTGCTGGACAATCTGAAAGAAAATGACAATCCCGTAATTATGGTTGTCACCCTGAAATAAAAAGGCTGAGGTGTATTCAGGATAAAGTTGGAGCAAATTCACCCATTTTCGTCCTCAGCTGCACAAAAGGACCATAGCAGCAAGTTCCCCAAGAGCTCCCCCCTCTCCCGTGAGCGAAGCGAGCGCGGGAGAGGGGGGAGGGGGAGAGGTCGATCAACAGTGCGGGTCAGGAACAGAAGTCCCTTTGACACGAATTAAATCAAAAGATCCTTGGTATATGATTGCCGATATTCGTCTTATTTATCAGTACTCCACCAGCCGGCAGGTATCGCTTGTTTTTTCAGTCCCGGTCCTTCCACAGCCAGCTTAAAGGCCAGGTCGCTGGAGCCATTGTAATATTGAATGCGCACTTTGTGCAACCCGGCGGCAAGTAACACATAGCCACCTTCTTCGGATTCACCGTGCGCACCATCATTGTCTGTAATGAGCAGATCGTCGATGGTTATGGTCGAGCCGTCATCGGAAGTGGCAAATAAGGTATAAGCGCCTGCGGTTGGGATCCTGATGTATCCGTCAAATACGACACCGAAGTTTTCAGCACGATGGTTAGCAGGAAGTTCCGGAGCCAAACAGGTACCGGTTTTTATGACAGTCTGCTTCGACCAGTCGGGCAATCTTCTCCAGCGACCTTCATAATAGGCCCAGGTCAGTCCCGGTTTTAGATTAGCCACTTCGCCGTTGATGGCAGGAAGAGGTTTCAACCCTTCGAACGAGATGGGTTCATTCATTTTAGCGGCGGTTTCGGCCACTTTTGACGGGTCGCGAGGGAATTCCACACTGATAGGCCCAGCGGCTTTGGAGAGTCGGTTTACATCGTTGGAAACCGTAATCGCAGCGATCTTAACATCCTTTGAATCTGGTAATTGCAAGGTCTTAGCACCTGCCGGAATTTCAATTGCCAGGCGGAATAGATAGCCAAATTTATAGGCTTCGTTTTCATTGGTCGCGCCCAGGTGACGGTGAGTAGCCACGTAAGCTACCGGAACATTTTTGATAAAGGCCGGAATGGTAGCGATCGGACGCGGATGAACGACACCGTTGATGCGGACCGACTGCTTTAATCCATTACGCAAATCACGCATATCCCATTGGCCGATGTCTCCTGAATAATATGGGATCATCACCTTAACCGGTTTACCGTCCACTTTGAATTCAACGGTTTTATCCTGATCTCCAGTGGATGCCAATACGTAAATGGTATTAAAACTTCCCAATGGCAGGCTCAAAGTCTGGCCTTTGCTGGTCATGAAATTATTCTGTCCGTCCTCCGATGATCCCATTTTGAAAACAACATCATTCGACACGATCTCTGTGGGCCATAATTCAGCCGGATAGGTAATCCCCTTACCGTCGAAATCGCCATCTGCACGGCTATCGTCAGCACTGATCCCATCCACATCATAATTAAGAGCCAGCCACTGTGAGGTCTTTTTGCTCAGACTCACGGCAGATTTGCCAATTTTTAAAACAAAAGTCTTAGGCTGATAGGCTTTCAGGTCAAATACCAGTTGTCCGTTTTCCACCACTGCTTTTCCGATGGTTTCTTCGATACCATTCACTTCGTGAGCGGATTCAATTCCTGAGGGGAAGATCAGTTTTACTGATTTTGCATCCTGACCAAATAATTCCTGCACGCGAACCACGATCTCCTCGGTTAACTCAGATTGCTTCAGCGCTTTAACCGCCACCTGGTTACTCGAAACGGTGAGCATACTCAAGGATTTTCCAAGCGCGCCTTCATGCTTTGGAGCGGTGAAAGCCACAAGGGGCTGATTCAGACGTGTAGCATCCCACTGGGAATTTCCTTCCCTCCAGTCGCCTTTATGACCGCCAACTGCGAAGGTAAAATTATGAAACCCGATATCATTGGTCGCCTGGTCCATGTACCCGCGACCGGTGGCTGCGGTATGCATAAGAGTCAGGCGAATCTGGTTATCAGCTGGTTTATCCCAACCCATTTTATAATCGCTCATAACAGTCACCCCGTAACTGTTATCATCCGAAGTTACATCTGCCCACTGTTGAGCAGGAACTTCGTACAATTTAGGCTGATTGTTTTCGCGCTTGATGGTACCGATACCCAGGTCATAGGTAGCTTTTGCATTGGAAACGGTCAGTGGGAATGCTGCCTTCAGGAGTGTACCCTGGCTGTTCCATTCCAGTTCGTTGCGGAATTCGATCCGGTCGCCGGCGGTTCCGGCACCGAGGCTGATATACTGCTTCATTTGCGAACCGTCCTTTTTTCGGTCCACGCACAGGGTTACCCGAGCGGGGCCATTTTCGGTAATGGTAATGACCGGTTTATCAAAATAAGCTCTCGGAGCTTTGGTTACGGCATCATACATAATCTCCCAAGCCGGCCATGAAACCGATTTGTCGTCAAGTAGTTCCATACGGATCGGCGATTTCAGGACCTCCCTTTTAGCCGTTTTATCATAAATGGAGGCTACATCCCCATTTTTATCAATGGTTACTTTGTACCGGTTATTCTCCAGCCGATTGGTTTTAACAGAAAGTCCTGTTGCCAGATTGCAAGGTTCTGCTGAAGGCACCACATCGAATACCTGGTAACTTATGGGCACACAATTGGCTGCAAAAGCAATGGTTGCGTTCCGTCCGTTCATTGCGATTACCTGAGCAGGAACCTCTTTCCCTGTGGGATCATAAACCCGTACCTGACTGAAAGTACCCGGAAGCTCAACAGTGGCCTGTACGAGATCTTCCCGGTTAATTGAAATCGGGTTATAAACCACGACAGGAATACCCTTCGTTCTCGTATCCAATGCACGGATTACTCCTCCAGCCGTATTCTCGAGCACGCCGGCAAACTGATTCTGGCTTAAAAGTTCATCATTCCAGGAAAAAGTATAGGCCTCGGGAATACTGGTTCCGGTGAGGTCATCATGAAACTGGTGCCACAGGAACCGGGTCCAGGCTTCCTGTAAAGTAGCTTTCGGATAGTAGGAGGCTCCAAGCCAATTGGCGATAACAGCCGATCGCTCAGCGGCATCAGCCAGGAGTTCATTCTTGCGGTTCAGCAATTTCATGGCACCCTGCGAGGTATAACAACCGTTGCCATGAGGAGAGGTTAGTAATTCCCCATTGAATTGTGGCAGTTTATCCAGCTGGGCCGGGGTTATTTCACGGGCCATCAGGTCGGCAGGAGCACTGATAATTTTCAGCGGACCATCGGCATGAATGTCTTTTTGCAGGTAATATACGGATGAATCTTCCGGAGCGCCACCGACATCACCGGTACCGAAATATCGGTAACCCAGGTAAACGCCGGATTTCTCACCGGTTTTGTCCACCGTTTCGTTCCATTTCGGATCTCTGGAGAGATCACCACGAAGTTTAGCCCCATAAGTACCTGCATTCAGCGCGGCAAAAACCCGTGAGCCGTCGACCCCCGTCCAGGTACCAATATCAAAAGGCACTCCGAAAGGAGCGCCCCAGGTCAGCTTTTGTGTGCTGAAGCCCGACAGGCCGCAATGCTGCATAATGGTTGGCAAGGCATATCCGAACCCAAAGCAGTCGGGCAGAAAAATATCATAGCTTTTTACCCCGAATTCCTTCTTGTAATAATTCTGGCCGATAAGGATGGTGCGGATAACGGATTCCGGCGACGGAATATTCACATCGGTAGCATCCAGCGAGCTCCCGCAAACATTCCACCGGCCGTCGGCAATATATTCCTTTACACGTTGCCAGGCTTCCGGATAATATTCCTTCATCAGCATGTATTTGATCGCACCTTCGAAGCTGAATTTGTAATCCGGATATTTTTCAAAAAGCGTAAAATTCCGGTTGAAAGTGTTGGGTAGATACTCATCAATGGAGGTTTGTATGGTCCACTGCCACTGGGTATCGAAATGCGCGGTACCAATTACGTGGAGGGCTTTGGTTTGCGGACTGGAACCGTCCTGCGGTTTGGCCTGCCCAAACAGGACCGTGAGCCCGATTAAGGTAATCAGGAAACTCTTTGAAAAGCTTGTCATTGTTGAAGTAGTGTTTGGATTTATACGAAAGGCGAAGCTACCCAAAATGGAGATGAATAAAAAACCGGAAAAGTTAAAAAAGGTGAAAAATTAGTCGAGAACTTAGCTCACTTTATAGTGGTCGGTAATGATCCAGCGAACCACTCCCGGAGGCAGGAGATGACGGATCCGGGCGATCAGTCGTTGGTCGAAACGACCGGGGATATAGCGGTAATCCGGAGATTTTGCTTTTACGATTTTACCGATAGTTTTAGCCAGCATTTGCGGGCTGCTGCCGGATTGTTCATCTTTGGCCATCATGGCGATGGCGGTATTCGCTTTTGGCTGATAATCGCTGCCGGCGGCATCCTTCTGTGTGACCACACGGGCTCCGGTGAAACCCGTTTTGAAATCGCCGGGATTTACCACCACCACCTTGATATTCCAAGGTTTGAGCTCCATGGCAAGTGCTTCGCTGTATCCTTCGATTGCAAACTTTGCAGCGGAATAAAATCCCTGGAAAGGCAGTCCGATTAATCCACCGATGGAGCTGACATTGATAATCTTGCCGCTCTTTTTTTCCCTCATACCGGGAAGAACCGCACGAACGACACGAACCATCCCATTAAAATTGGTATTCATCTGAAGGTCCACTTCCGCATCGGTAAAGCTTTCGATGGCTCCTCCGATACCCATGCCTGCATTATTGATCACCACATCAATCCTACCCTCCCGTGATATGACCCCGTTTACGGCTGACAGGACAGATTGCTCATCCGTTACATCCATGCGGATCATTTGATAAGGAAGCTTTTCAACAGCAGGGTTGCGGCTGGTACCATA
>JBBQOG010000264.1:0-5108 GCA_038330665.1 Bacteroidales bacterium | reverse complement strand
TACCCGGCTGGGATCAAAATTTGATATCGACCTGGGGATTTGTGCGCAGACCATACTCACCGGTGCCGCCGAAAAAGATCTGGGTGGTTGCATGATCGGGTCGATTAAACGGGAAGAAATCCGGAATCTTTTGCAAATCCCCGATATGCTCGAAATTTTATTGGTGCTTGCAATCGGAAAACCGGTAGAACAAGTGGTGATCGACCGGGTAGTCGAAGGGGATATCCGTTACTGGCGGGATGCAGAGCAAATTCATCATGTTCCCAAGAGAACTTTGGATGAAATTTTACTGGATATTGGAATGTTATAAAGCATCCTAATTTAAGTCATAGGTAATCAGCAAGTTGGTAGATTGAATTAACAAGTGTTGATAAAACACTAGAGGAATTATCACAAAAAATTTGCTGATTCTTTTTCTGGAGCGTATCTTTACTCAGCAAAGGGTTTAATAAAGGAAGATAATACGAGAAAAAATTAAAAGAATAGACAAAGGGATTTTGGCTTAGTTGCAATAATCTTTTTTCTCAATTTCTTCTTATCTGTAAGGTGGTTCTTGATTGTGGGGACATGACAAGTGTTGTTGGTAAAAAAGGCGGCTCCCAACCGCCTTTTTTTATTTTATTGCCCTGTCAAGATTTTGCGAGACTGCATCCCAATTCACCACTTCCATAAAAGCTTTGACATAATCCCCGCGCTTGTTCTGGTATTTAAGGTAATAGGCATGTTCCCAAACATCACAAACGAGAATCGGAACAGTTACCCATTGAGTCAGGTTCTGATGTTTTTCAGCCTGAAGCACGACGAGTCGGTCTGCGCCCGTCTGATAGGCCAGGATACCCCAGCCACTTCCCTCCACGGCTGTGGCGGAATGGGTGAACAGTTCCCTGAACTTATCAAAGCTTCCAAATGATTTGTTGATGTATTGATCCAGTTCCTGGCTCCGTTTTCCTTGGGCAGTTCCCATATTATTCCAGAAGATACTATGCAGGAAATGGCCGGATCCATGGAAAGCCAGTTCACGTTCCCAATGCTTTATCAGGGAGTAATCTCCTGAGTCCATTGCCTCCGCCACTTTTTTCGTGGCTGTATTCAGGCCTTTTACATAGCTTGCATGGTGGATGTCATGATGCAGCTTCATCGTGGCTTCATCGATGTAAGGCTCCAGGGCATTATATGCATACGGTAAATCAGGAAGAACATATTCTCCTGTGGCATTCAACCCGGATTCGTTGTAGGTGAACCCGGCGGCTGTTAACCCGCTGCTGTTGCGTGTAAATCCAGCAGCCACTCCGGCTCCGATCAATACAGACGACTTCAGGAATTCTCTTTTGGTCATAGTAAGATTGTTTTATCTATAAACAACCCTACTTAAAAAAAGTTTAGTCCCTATTTGAATGCTTTCTCAAGCAATCCGTCGCCGTTCATCGAGAGCTGGTGGAAATATTCCGGTACCGGTTTTCCCATCAGTTTATCTACATACATCTTGGCAAGATATTGACCCAGCATGAATCCTTGTCCGCGGAGTCCCAGGAACAAACCCAGTTCCGTATCCAGGATCATCCGGGGTTCCACATAATATCCGGCCCAAACGGCTTGGAAACCAACGGATGACAATTCGGGTATCCAGTTCACGAAAACTTCCGAAGCAATTTCCAGAAAATCCTGGGTGTTGATCTTGATATTGTTTCCGGATTCCTGCGGATCGGTAGCCGGAGAGGCACAGCCGATCACCTGGCCGGTTTCGCCGAGCTGCTGGCCGTAAACGGCTGAAAAACCCTTGTATTTACGGCGATCAATGACCATGGGCAATGGGGCCCCATTCACCCCGAGCATCGGCAGTCTCCTGGTTATAAATGCCTGATGTTTAACTGCATACATTCCTGTTTCGATTCCCATGCGATGAGCAGCCATATGCCCTTCAGGTCCCATGGCATTGATAAATACCGGGGTATGAATTTCGAGATACTCCTTGGTATGGTTTTGGGCCAGAATTACATATTCCTCACCCGATTGATGGACATCCAGGAGTTTGCAATCCTCCAGTACCGTTCCGCCGTGTTGGATCCCAATGGTCCGGATGAGGTCGATTACCCTGCCGGGCGTGGCTTGCCAACAGTCGTGGGTGACCAGTGCGGCCTGATAATTTTTTGCCAGGTTCGGGTTGATGAAAGGAGATATTCTCGCACCATACTGGTCGGGACTGATCATTTCCGCATTCGACCAGGCCATAGAAGCCTCAAGAGCCCGGTACATGTCCTCGTCATGGGCAAAGGTTACATAATCGATCGGTAGAAAATCAATATTCTTTTTCTTTTGTAATTCCTTGAAAATCTCCAGGTTATTCCGGGCTATATCTGACAGTTCGGGCACACTGAAATTTGGCCGGCCGCCGGCGATGTTCCGCCACGAGGCTCCACGTCCAAAGTTCAGCAGAAGCGGTTTCTCACCGGCCTCGGCAAGATAGCGGAACAAGGCGGATCCGCCGATTCCACCCCCGGCAACCAATGCCGGTACCTGCATCACCCTTGGTTTACGGCCACGATCGACGAAGCCGATTTTCTCCGGAACCTCTTTTGGATAGAGTTCGCCCATTTCGATCTGATTAGAAAGCGGGCCTCTGGGTGTCGCGTCGCCTACGATCTGTATGCCGCTGGTATATAGTGCGGTTTTCAATCTTTTAATGCATCGTTTTCCCCGGCAGGCGCCCATTCCCAGGCGGGTGGTGTGCTTAATCTCATCGACCGAAATAAATTTGCGGTCACCGATTGTTTTCAGCACTTCGTCGTACGTGACATCATCGCAGTGGCAGACATATACCGGATTTTCCACAACCATCTCCACATCCCTGATCTGCAAGGGTTCGGGTAATTTTTCCCTGACGATGAAACCTCTCACATTGACCAGATCCTCCCCGTGAATGTCCAGGGCGCGAACCCGGGCAATATCCGTTTTATTTGGCTTTTTCAGTATTTTATCGATCGTTCCGGTTCCCAGGGTTATCCCGTTATTATCGACCAGGAACACGTCGGCTCCAGCTTCCGCAACATATTCGATCGGCAGGAACAGCCAATCCTTTTTCAGATTGTAGCCGAAGATCGCAAGGCCCGGACATTGATACACGCAATCCATGCAACCGATGCATTTTTCGAAATCGATTTCCGGAACGGTACTGGTGGATGTTTTGGTGATGGCGCCGTGCGGGCATGCAAATTCACAGGGATTGCATGCAAAACCATACAGGCAGTCGATCTGCACGAAACCCTGCTTATTCATGCGATTGCTGTTGGGCAGAGCGGGCTTTTCTATGACCTTTACCGGATGCTGCTGACTGTCGATATATTCTTTTGAAACGTTCAGATATTCGTCGTAATTAAACCTTTCACCCATTTCGTCGAGCAATTCATAAGCCACCTGCTTGCCCCGGAGAACTGCGCTAGTTCCCTCGCCGATGCGGATGGCATCGCCGGCGCCGTATACCCGGCGACCGAAAACCTCTTTCCCTTTAATGAGAAGCTGGTCGTCAGGTACGAGACCGGTGCAGATATTGATGGCATCGATTCCCTCAATGATCTTTTCGGTTCCGGGTATGGGTTCGAAGTTTTTGGATTCGGCAATCACAGCCCCGACAATCCCGGTGCGGTCCTCGTTTGGGATGGCTTTGATAAGCAAGTGGTTAAGGATAACAGGGATGCCCAATCTCCTTACCCGGTTGGCCTGTACGGGAAATCCGCCTTCGCGTGGCATGGCTTCCACAATGGCTTTCACATTTGCACCTGCCTGCATTAATTGATAAGAAGTGAGGTACCCGATATTTCCGGCCCCTACGGTCAGGATGTTTTTCCCGAGCAGGGTAAATTCGGTGTTCATCATTTTTTGAACCACAGCAGCGGTATACACGCCCGGAACATCGTCGTTTTCGAAAGCGGGCATGAAAGGAACAGCGCCTGTGGCGATTACCAGGTATTCGGTATCCACGTAATAAATCTCCTGCGTACTGATATTTTTGATGGCCAGCCGTTTACCTTCCAAAATATCCCAAACCGTTGAATCCAGAAAGATCCCGTCGATATTCTCGCCTGCCAGCGTTTTAGCAATATCAAAACCGCGCATGCCCCCGAATTTCTTTTCCTTCTCGAAAAAGAAGAACTGGTGGGTCTGCATCAGGAATTGACCTCCGATCCGGTCGTTGTTATCGATCACCAGGTTGTCGATTCCATGTTGATTGAGGATTTCGCGGGTGGCCAAACCAGCCGGTCCGGCTCCGATAATGGTTACCGTTGTGCGGTAAACCCGGGTGGCGATATTTTTTTCCACCGGAGTGGGACTCGGACGATAATCCTTTGGCACCTCAGCCACTTCTTTTACTCCATCGATGCGGGTAATACAGATCCGTTTCACCTTACCATCCACCAGCATTTCGCAGGCGCCGCACTTGCCGATGCCGCACTCCAGACTCCTGTTCCGGCCGCTTAAACTATGGCTGTGAACGGGAAATCCAGCCTGGTGCAGAGCGGCGGCAATGGTCAGCCCCATGTCCCCTTTAACCGCTTTCCCTTCAAAAAGGAATTCGCTGGTGTCACGTATTTTAATATCGAGAATCGGATGTTCCGTAATTTTTAACATGTTGGCTTTGACTAAAAATAAGAGTGACCAAAAATATACCGGGCTCGATGAAACATCTATGATGTTTATCAGGCGATGGTACGAAAAGGTACAATATTAAGCATAGTAGGATTAATTGATCCTGAACTTTATATTTTTGCGATGGAGCGGATCATAATGGAAAGAAAAAGCAGCGTTAATCGTGTGGATGAGCGGACCATCATGTTTTCCCGGGCTGAACTGGAGCCGGGAACTGACCGGTTTACACAATATTACCTGGAGCATCCGGAGCATTTGAAATTGGATACTAAATTCAGGGAGCTTCCGGGGCTCTTAAAGGAGGGTTCACGTTATTATCATCCGCTTATTTTCCGGGCTGCCGAGTCCACTTTTAAAACGGTATCGCTTTTACATCAACTGGTTAATGGCCTCGTTAACCCAATTCCGGTGGAAACGGACCCGATTGAGATTACCCGGTTTCTCTCCGGCTGGTGCAAGTCGATGGG
>JBBQOG010000263.1:0-5114 GCA_038330665.1 Bacteroidales bacterium | reverse complement strand
GAGTGTGGTCCCGTATACGGCGATAGCCATGAGCACCAATGCCAGGGTAGGTATACTCAGGAGCCGGAGATTTGCCGGATCCTTGCTTATGAAGAGGAACGCGGCACCCATGAGGGCATAAATAACGGTCAACCCGGCGGTACCGATCAGCATGAGCGTTTTTCGGCCGATTTTATCCACCAGCGCCATCCCGACGAAAGTGAATATCAGGTTAACCACCCCGGTAAGCAAAATGGTAAATAGCACGTTGGTCTTATCAATTCCAGCTGCCGAAAAGATGTCGGTTGCATAATTATAGATGACGTTAATGCCACACCATTGCTGTAATACCGCAAGCACAATACCGATGAGCAATATCCGTGGCATTCCTTTCTCAAAAAGATGTTTCAGATTGACCCTGCGGGTTTCATTCACCAGGGATGCCTGGATTTCGGCCAATTCAGTTTTAGCAAACCCGGCCGATCCGATCTTTTGTAAAACCCGCCCGGCTTGATCTGAACGGCCCGACTTGGTTAGCCACCTCGGACTCTCGGGCAGAAAAAAGGACATCACCAGAAATAATCCGGCCGGGACTGCACCGGCGAGGAACATCCATCTCCAGCCGTTGGCCGACATATCCCCTTCCCATTGCAACCTGGCGGCATCTATGAGGGAAGGGTCTGCCGGAGCATGAAATCTGCCGATCCAGTAGTTGGTCATCTGCGCGGCAAGAATTCCGATCACGATGGTCAGCTGGTTGAGGCTCACCAACCGGCCACGATAGGCCGATGGGGAAACCTCCGCAATAAAAAGGGGTGAAAGCATAGATGCCAGTCCGATTCCGATCCCACCGATGATCCGGGCCGCCATGAATCCTCCGAAACCGTTGAAAACGGGGTTGTTGCCGCCAAACCACCAGGACTGGTCGATCGAACCGACCCAGATGGCGGATATTGTAAAAAAGAATGCAGATACAACCAATGGTCTTTTTCTGCCAAACCGATCTGCTATCCAGCCCGAAACCATGGCTCCGATAAGCGTTCCCCACAAGGCACTGCTCATGGCAAAACCCTGGAGCCATTCAAAACGCACTGCGGCAGTCCCGGCTTTTGCCGCTTCCCAAAGAGGAGAATGAGCTATAAAATAGGATTCGTAATGCGGCTGAGCCCCACCGATGACCACCCAGTCGTATCCGAAGAGAAGACCGCCAAGGGCAGATACCAGTGAAATAAAAAGTACATAGGTGAAATTGATGGGGTTGGTTTTCATGGGTTGACGAATTAGCGTGGGAAGATAAATAAGAAATAACCACGGAGACACGGAGTCACGGAGAATCACGGAGTAATTAATAAAAAAATCCAAAATTAAGCTAAACAATTACCTCATTGTAGCCATCCGGAACCTGATGCGGCAAAATAGATATTCGTTCATCTATGTTTTCGGCCTCGCCCTTGGGATTTCAGCTGCCAGGTTCATTTTCAGCTGGATTTTCGATGATCAATCAGTTTACACGCCTGGTATGGGTTGAAATTGCAATAGCCGCAGCCTTGAGCGGGTACTATCTGAATTTATGGTTACATGACACTGCTTACCCTACCACGCGTGAGCTGTTCAATGAATTGAAATTTGGTAAACCGATCAAATACGAGGTGAACAAAAAACAGTGGGATACGCTGATCGGCATAGTGAAGTAAGATGCTTTGAGGTTGGATCCCTGCAGCGATTGACATTCGCGATTCATTATTCGCGAATGGTCTGATAAATGTACCTCTTAATTTTTTTGGTGGCTGTTTTCTCAAAAGGGGCATCCTGAACAATCACAGCCTGCAACCGGGAATAACGGTTAACCTGAGAATTCACGAATTGCTGAAGCTCGGCTTTCATCTCCTCAATTTTCTTCTCAACATGCTGGCGGGCGTCATCTTTGAATTGCTCGAACTGCTTTTCCAATTCTTCATAATTGAAAACAACCAGTGCGACCAGCTTCCCCTTTTGTTCAACCACTACTGATTCAATCACATATTGGAACCTGTTGATTACAGATTCGATTTCTTCCGGATAGATATTTTCTCCGGATGCACCTACAATGACATTTTTCAGCCGGCCCTTAATAAAAAGGTACCCGTCCTTGTCGAATACTCCCAGGTCGCCGGTCCGGAACCAACCATCGGGTGTGAGCACCTGGGCAGTGATTTCGGGTTCGTTATAGTATCCTTGCATCACGTTGGAGCCTTTGGCCCAGATCTCGCCAATACCGGATTCGATATCCGGTTCATTAATTTTAAGTTCCACATTGATCACCGGTTTCCCTGCAGATTGCAACCTTACGGCTGATGGACGGGTACCGCTAAGGAGTGGAGCGGTTTCGGTTAAACCGTACCCAATGGAATAGGGAAAACCGCCCTCCTTCAGAAACCGGTCAGTACCGGCATCCAGCTTCGCTCCTCCGATTCCAAAGAACTTTAGCCGCCCGCCAAACGTAGCCATGAGCTTCCTGGCAGCCAGGCGGTGAAAAAATTTCCGGAAAGCCGGCAGCTTGTAAAGTGCATTTAATACAGCTGATCCTTCAACCTTGGCTTTTATCTGTGATTTATAGATTTTCTCGATCACGAGTGGCACGCTCACCATATAAGTAGGCCGGATTTTCTGAAGTGCAGGAAGAAGTACCGGGGCAGTCGGGGGTTTATCAAGATAAGAAATGGATGCCCCATAACTGAGCGGAAGAAGCATCCCAACTGTATTTTCGTAGGTGTGGGACAAGGGAAGGATGGAAAGGAAAACATCTGAGGAAACCATAGGTTCCACCCCATAGCACTGACGAATATTGGTCACCAGGTTTTTATTGGTGAGCATCACCCCCTTGCTGAAACCCGTGGTTCCAGATGTATAAATCAGGGATGCAAGATCCCCGCTGTCGACCGGAACTGAAAACGGGTCGAGTGATCCTTTCTCGATGAAAGGGACATAAGAAAGATCATCGCAGATGGATTCTCTGTTCGACAATAATGAAAAATCCTCAAGGATCATGATCTGGGAAATATTGGTGATCGTTTCACCGGATAACCTGTTCAGCTGCTTGCGGCTGACCATGATCATCCTAACCGATGCATGCTTAAGAATATTATCAATTTCGTTGGAATGAAAGTCGGGAAGTATCGGCACGGCAATGATGCCCAGGGAAAGGAGCGTAAAATATGAGGCAACCCAGTTGGGGGAGTTTGGGCCCAAAATGGCCACTTTATCTCCCTTGACCAATCCCATCTGGGTCAGGGTAAATCCCAGGTGTTCCGATCGTTTTTGTAACTCTCTGTAAGTAAGCTGTTTGTCGCCAATAAACCCAATTGCCGGCAGGTCAGCATGTTTTTTAAAACTATCCCAGATAACGTCCCTGACCGTTAATTCTTTAAACCCTTCGTTTGCCATTTTTAAAATATTCAGACCACAAAGGTAGTACATTTAGCACCATCCTGTTCTGTGCGCAAAATTGTTCAAGAAATTCGGCCGGAACAAATCAAAAAACCTGCATATATTAATTAATCAACCGCAGTTATGTGCCGAAGCCCCCGTATTAAGAAGTTCATCAACTCTACAACCATTTGACCTATTGACTTTTACAAATTGTGCCTTATCTTTAATATCGGAAAGACAAGGGTAATCGGTTGGCCTGTCTGGAGTTGTTTGAAAATATGGAACTAAGGTCTGGCTGACCTTAACAGTGAAAGGGACAAAACGGTTGGGGGACACCCGTTCGAAAACAATCACACTTTTATACATATTAGGCAGCTCTTCGGCAGGCCAACCTTTTTTTGAAAAACATTTTTCTTCCATATTCTCCTCCCAAATACCAAAGGGGCTCTTCTGAAAAGGAGAGTCCCTTTTTTATTTGTCTGCCTTATGGCGACCCGCCAGCACCCGTGCCACATCCTGCAGGGTCCATCCCCGGTCGACCAGCAGGACGATCAGGTGATACATCAGATCAGCGCTCTCATTCAGAAAAGCTTCATCGTCGGATTTCATCGCTTCAATCACCAGCTCCACGGCTTCCTCTCCCACTTTCTGGGCAATTTTTGCGGTTCCCTTTGAGAATAGTTTGGCGGTATACGACCCGTCAGGCAGGGTATGTTTTCGTTCTTTAATCAGTTCCTGTAAAAAATCGAAGTATACCAGGTCGGTTTGATTGATCTCATTGAAACAGGTATCCGGGCCGTCATGGCACACCGGACCATCAGGCCTGGCCATGATCAACAGCGTATCCCGATCGCAATCGGCAATAATTTTCCGAACCCGCAGGGAATTCCCGCTGGTCTCGCCCTTGGTCCACAATTTATCACGCGTGCGACTAAAAAAGGTAACCAATCCGGTTTCCCGGGTAATCTTGAGCGATTCTTCACTCATGTACCCAAGCATCAGTACCTTCCGGGTCAAATCATCCTGAATAATGGCCGGAACCAGGCCGTTGCCTTTCGAAAAATCTAATTTCTCATCCATTTTATTTCGTTTTCGTCATTTAAGTCTGATAGGAATTCCCTGACTGTAAAGGTACCGTTTCAGATCCGGTATGGGAATATCTCCAAAATGAAACACACTGGCCGCCAGGGCAGCATCAGCCTTTCCGATAGTAAATGCATCACGGAAATGCTCAGGTTTACCGGCTCCGCCGGACGCAATAACCGGAATGGTTAACTGATCAGTCATTTTTGCAAGCGCCTGATTGGCAAATCCATTCCTCGTCCCGTCATGGTTCATGCTGGTAAAAAGAATCTCACCACACCCCCGCTCCTGCCCTTCTATGGCCCACTCAAACAGATCTTTACCGGTGGCCAGTCGCCCGCCGTGTACATATACTTCCCAGCCGGCAGTTTCCCTGGCATCGATGGCCAGAACGACAAACTGATTGCCAAAACTTTTCGCCAGCCGGTCGATGATTTCCGGGTTTTTAACCGCAGCTGAATTCAGGCTGATTTTGTCAGCACCTGCCTCCAGTAAAATTACTGCATCCTCATAGGTACTGATTCCCCCACCCACTGTAAAGGGGATATTCAGCACTTTGGCAATTCTTTTTACGAGAGCCGGAAAGGTTTTCCGACCCTCAATAGTGGCAGTAATATCCAGAAAAACAAGTTCATCAGCACCCT
>JBBQOG010000262.1:0-5126 GCA_038330665.1 Bacteroidales bacterium | reverse complement strand
TGTAGCTCCTGACCTGCCCTGGTAAGTTTATTTTCCTGAAAACAGGGGTGGTCCGGGCGAAATTCAGCTGGAGGAGCTTGCAGACTGGACCCAGTCGACCTCAGAGGGTGTTAAGTACTTGTCCGGAACGGCAACCTATTCAACCCGCCTGGAGATAACGGATGACCAGGTTGTAAATGCCAAAGGTCTCTATCTGGATCTGGGTGATGTGAAGGAGGTTGCAGTGGTCAAATTAAACGGGGTTGCCGTGGATACCCTTTGGAAAACACCCTATATAACAGAAATTTCCACGAAGGTAAAACCGGGGGAAAATCTGCTGGAGATTGCGGTCACAAACCTATGGCACAACCGGCTCGTCGGGGATGCCGGAAAGGAAGGTTCAGACCGGATTACCCGCACCAATATTCAAACACGGTACCGTAGTAACATGCCGTTGCTGCCATCCGGACTGATCGGACCGGTGACGTTAAAAAGAAAATGAAAGAAAAATGAAGGCAAAAAGGATTTTAATTTTACTCGGACTGGCTATTTTTAGCCTGAGCTCGGGACAAGCACAGAAAAATTCAGCGCTGGCTGTTCCTCAGCGGGGTTTTATCAGTTCCACTCCTGCTGAAACCTGGGAGCAGGGCCTGATCAGCGGAAACGGCACCATTGGCGCCAATGTGATGAGCCGTCCCCAAAATGAAATAGTCATCTTTACCCATGAGCGCATGTTCCTGCCGCAAGGACCCCCGACCATGCCGCCGGACCAGGCGAACCGACTGTTCGAGATCCGGCGATTGATCGATCAGGGCTTATACAGGCAGGCCACCGAGCTCCAGTTTATTCTTTCCGGCCAGGAGAGTTTTATGTATCCGGATCCTTTTGTCCCTGCATTCGACCTGAACATTGGCATGGATACCGGCAATACAATCACAGACTATGCGCGCTCGGTCAATTTTCAGACCGGCGAAACAACGGTACACTGGGCCGACAGTCGGGGTGTTTTTGAAAGAAAATTATTTGTCTCAAGATCTGATAGTGTGGCGGTTATGTTGATCACCGGACCGGGTAAGGGGGCTGTGAATTGCAAGATGGCACTCCGTTCCCGACAAGTCGATGAGAAACTGGGAGAGAAAACTGTGGCCAATTCGAACGAGGTTTTTAAAGAGATGATTTCAAAAGTGACTACTTCCGCCGAGGGCTCCTGCCTGACTTATAAAAGCATCTTTTCAAAGGCCTATCCCGGAAGCATTCATTCGCTCGAAGGGATCGTGCAGGTATTACCGACCGGTGGAATCTTATCGGTTTCGGGCGATACACTTTTGGTCAGCGGTGCCGACCGTATCCTGCTGTTTGTAGATATTCGCATGCTGTATGACCCTGACAAGCCTCAAATTGAAAATAGTAAAAAGTACCTGGCTTCTTTGGACAAAGATTACCAGAAACTGCTGAGCCGGCATGCAGCTATCCATGGCGAACTTTTTAACAGAATGAGCCTGGATCTGGGTGGCGGGAAAGATCATCAGCTGACCACAGAAAAGCTGTTTGAAAAGTCAACTAATGAAAAACTGAATAATGCACTGATTGAAAAGGAATTCGATGCGGGTCGTTATAATATTATTTCCTGTACTGGCCAACTGCCGCCTAATTTGCAGGGAGTTTGGGGTGGAACTTACGTCCCCGGCTGGGCCAGCGATTTCACGCATAATGGAAATGTCCCATCTGCCATCGCAAGCATGCTCATGGGTAATACCCCTGAGCTGATGCTGGCTTATACTTCCTATATCGAATCCATTGTGCCTTGGCTCGAAATCAATGCCCGCAACCTGTTCGGGTCGCGCGGGGTCGTATTGCCTTCACGCTCGACCACCAATGGGTTTAATAATGCCCTGGCTCCGAGTTTTGCCGGGGGATTCTGGGTTGGAGGGGCTGCTTGGGCTGCTCACTTCTTTTATGATTATTACCTCTACACCGGAGATCAGGTTTTTTTACGGAATCATGCCTTGCCGTTCATGGAAAAAGTCGCCCTCTTTTTTGAGGATTACCTGTATGAAGGCCCGGATGGAAAGTACATTTTTTCACCTACTCAGTCTCCGGAAAATACACCAGGAAACACCAATTCACAGGGTACTTTCAATGCAACCATGGACGTGGCAGCTGCAAAAGAATTATTTACAAACCTGATTGCCGCCTCGGGTGGGATGAATGCCAATGCTGATAAAATCCCGTTATGGAAAAGCATGCTGACAAAGATGCCGGATTATCAGATCGATGAAAATGGTATGATCAAGGAATGGTTGACTCCGCGGTTGGCCAACAACGACGCGCATCGCCACTCCTCGCAGCTGTATCCGCTTTTCGATGGAATGCCGTCGGAGATAGAATCGAATCCGGCACTGATCGAAGCTTTTAGAAAGAGCATCAATTATAAGCTGGAGAAACACTGGAAAGGGAAACAGTCAGGATTTATGTCGTTCGGACTCATCCAACTCGGACAGGCCGGTGCCAGTTTGGGTGATAGTGAAATTGTGTATGAATGCATGAAGCATTTGGTTAATCGATTTTGGTTGAACAATATGGCTTCCATGCACAATCATAAATCACTTTTCAATATGGATATCAGTGGAGGAATGCCCGCGGTGATTATCAAAATGCTTGTGTTTTCGGAGCCCGGGCAGGTAAAATTGTTGCCGGCACTTCCGGCTGAATTTTCTGCCGGTGAAATAAAGGGAATCCTTTGTCGGGGTCAGATCCGGATCAACAGCCTCAAATGGTCAAAAACCGGAATCACAGTCAGCATAGTCTCAGGAAAGGATCAGTCGGTAACTATTGAATCCCCGTTCGGAAACAAAACAATTGACCTGTCTTCCAACAAGGAACTTGTATTGGAATTAAAAAAATAAAAAATAATAACTGAATTATATGAAACGCATTGTCATCCTAACCGTTATCGCTTCTTTTTTTGCTTTGCAGCATGTCTGCGGACAACAAAAGCTGATTCCAACAAGCATCAATGAAAAGAGTTTTAATCCGGCCACTCTGCTATGGTACGAAGCCCCTGCCAAGGCCTGGGAAGAGGCACTGCCGGTTGGGAATGGCCGGTTGGGCGCCATGGTATTTGGGAAAAATACGGAGGAGCGGATTCAGCTGAACGAGGAAACCTATTGGTCAGGTGGTCCCTATTCCACAGTGGTAAAGGGTGGTTATAAAGCACTACCGGAAATACAGAAGATGATTTTTGAAGGCAATCCTATTGGAGCCCATAAACTTTTTGGCCGCAGCCTGATGGGATATCCTGTTGAGCAGATGAAATATCAGTCGATAGCTAATCTTATGCTTTTCTTCGACAATGAGAAGGAAGTGACTGGTTACCATCGCTGGCTCGACCTGGAGACGGGTATCACTGGAACGGAATATACCGCCAATGGCGTCACTTTTCATCGGGAGGTATTATCATCGGTGCCGGATCAGGTTATTACGGTTCGTCTGACTGCCAGTAAGCCGGGAAGTATCTCATTTCGAGCCAGCCTGAGAGGTTGTCGGAATCAAACACATTCGAATTATGCCACCGATTATTTCAGGATGGATGGCGTGGGAAATGATGGCTTGATGATTAACGGTAAATCAGCGGATTACCTGGGAGTAACCGGCGCCCTGAGGTACAAGGTTGAGTTGAAGGCCATCCCGGAAGGCGGAAAGATGAAAGTGGATGATACCGATCTGATTGTTGAAAATGCAGATGCGGTTACGCTTTATGTGGTTGCCGCCACGAATTTCGTCAATTATAAGGATGTGAGCGCCGACCAAAATTCCCGGGTGGAAAAGTATCTGAGTAAAATAAAGGGAAAACCTTATCAATCAGTACGTGATGGTGCCATAGCCAATTATGGGGAATTATTTAAGCGTGTAAGACTGGATCTGCCGGTTACCACCAATTCTTACCTTCCTACCGATAAAAGAATGACCGGGTTGGAGCGTAATCCGGATCCGAACCTGGCTTCCCTGTGTTACCATTTCGGACGATACCTGCTGATATCCTCCTCCCGTCCGGGTACGGAGCCAGCCAACCTTCAAGGGATCTGGAATGATAATATGAACCCCAGCTGGGATTCAAAATATACCACAAACATCAACACCGAGATGAATTACTGGCCGGTTGAGTCAGGTAATTTGTCTGAGTGTGCGGAACCGCTGATCCGGATGGTCAGGGAACTCACCGACCAGGGTTCGCAGGTGGCAAAAGAGCACTATGGTGCCCGTGGATGGGTATTCCATCAAAATACGGATATCTGGAGGGTTGCGGCTCCAATGGACGGGCCTACCTGGGGTACGTTCACCGTTGGAGGCGCCTGGCTAACCACGCATCTTTGGGAACATTATCTCTATACCCTCGACGCGAATTACCTGAAGGATATTTATCCGGTAATCAAAGGATCCGTGCAATTTTTTATGGATTTTCTGGTGCCACATCCCAATGGTAAATGGCTGGTGACCAATCCTTCCAATTCCCCCGAAAATCCGCCGAAAGGCGCTGGCTACCGCTATTTTTTCGATGAGGTAACCGGCAGCTACTATTTTACCACTATTACTTACGGGTCTTCAATGGATATGCAGATTTTAACCGACCTCTTTGGCTACTTCGGGGAAGCTTCAAAAATATTAGGCGTGGACCAGGATTTTGCCGGGAAAGTTGCTGCAGCACGGGCAAGGCTTGTTCCGCCTCAGATTGGTAAAAAGGGAAATCTTCAGGAATGGAGCGAAGATTATGAACAGATGGAGGAGAAACATCGCCATTTCTCGCATATGTATGGTTTATACCCCGGGAATGTCCTTTCCGCAAAACGAACCCCTCAGTTTGTGGATGCATGCAAAGCGGTGCTTGAACAGCGGGGTGATGGGGGTACCGGCTTCTCAAGAGGATGGAAAATGTCACTTTGGGCCCGGTTGTATGATGGCGATCGTGCGAATAGTATTTTTAAGGGCTACATCAAGGAGCAAGCCTATCCGCAGCTGTTTGCCAAATGTTATACGCCACTCCAGGTCGACGGGTCGTTGGGAGTGACAGCCGGCATAACAGAAATGCTTATGCAATCGCACGAAGGGGTCATTGATCTGCTGCCGGCATTGCCCATGGAGTGGAGCAG
>JBBQOG010000261.1:0-5135 GCA_038330665.1 Bacteroidales bacterium | reverse complement strand
GACCCTCAACCCGGCTGATCAAAACCGGAGGCGGTCCGGAAGATATGGTGATCGACTCCCTCAGGAACCCGTTTCGTTTACTGGTTTCCTGTGCCTCGCGCCGGGCCGGGCAACCCGTTTATGGCGAGATCGAAGCGATTGATCCGGCAAGTGGAACCCGCATGGTCATGAAAAGAATCGGGGAACCTGCCGGGCTCATTTTGCGGCCACATGGGATTTCATTGATCCAAGCCGGTGAAATTCAGTACCTCTATGTGATCAGCCACAATGATGCGCAAGACATCCACACGATCATCCGATACCAAATAGATGGGGATGCACTGCTATTTGTGGAGGCCATGAACAGCCGTTTATTGGTTTCGCCAAATGCATTGCAGGCTTTTCCCGATGGCAGCCTGGTGGTGTGTAACGATGCGGCTGATCGCAACGATATGAAAGAGAAAATTTACCGTCAGAAAAAAGGGAACATCCTGTTTTATGACGGTCGGGGCAATTGGTCGATCATGGCAGACCAGCTCGGGATGCCGGCCGGACTGACCGGATTGGGATCCCAAATCTTTGTGAGTGCCGCACTGGAGGATAAAGTATATTGCTTTAAACTGATGGATGGTCAGTTGACCGATAAAACGGTGGTCTGCAAAATCAAGGGCCCGGATAATATCCGCATATACCAGGGTAATCTGCTTATTACCAGTCACTCGAAACCCTTCAAATTCATCATGCACACCCGCAAGGAATCCTATAAATCCCCGTCAATGGTACTTTCTGTAAATCCGGCGACAGGCGAATCCAGGCGACTTTTTTATAATGATGGCTCGCAGATCAGTGCCGCCTCAGTGGCGGTGGTTCTCCATAAACAACTGGTGATCGGTCAGATATTTGGGCCCAACATCATGGTTGCGGATTTCAGGCCATAAAGAACAAAATCCCTTTCGATGTCTGTAAGATTCAAAATCCAGATTCACCCAATTAAACTCAGAAGGAATACGCTTCGTCACCTGCTGCTATTTTGCCTTGCCGGACTGCTCCTTACCGCTTCCTGTGCGGCCGGAGATCCTTTGGATGAGGTAATGTTCGGCCAGACCAAGCTGCTGACCCTGGTGAATAAGGCCAGGCAATCCGGTCATTATTGCGGAACCAAATGGTATCCGCCAACCGGCAAGGTGGTATGGAATGACAAACTCGAGGCCGCTGCCAAGGAGCACTCCATCGATATGTATGAAAATAATTTTTTTAACCACAAGGGAAGCAACGGCCGGTTCGTCGCCGACAGACTCTATTCGCAGCACTATTTCTGGAAAGCCGCCGGTGAAAATGTCGCTTATGGGATGCTTTACGAAGATGAAATGATGAACGAGCTACTCAACAGCGAAGGACATTGCGTCACTATCATGAACCCGGTGTTCACTGAAATGGGCGCCTGGCTCACCGGCCTCTACTGGACCCAGGTATTCGCGCAGCCACAGTGAGGCCTCACCTTAACCCTTTTCCCAGAACTCCACTTCACCGGAAACCAGCCTGAACAGCGGATGAGGTTCAAAATTTATTAAATCAGACAGCTGATGATATCTTCTCTCATCCCGGAGCTTCAGTTTCTTCAATAAATGAATCCTTTCAAAATCAATTTGTCCGGTGGTCACCGTAATTTGTATGACAGGCTCTAAATCAATATATTTTGATTTATCAAACTGATAATTCCTCCTCACAGCCTCCAACCAGACGATCTTAAGATAAAAATTGATCGCAT
This sequence comes from Bacteroidales bacterium, assembly GCA_038330665.1. Classification (GTDB taxonomy): domain Bacteria; phylum Bacteroidota; class Bacteroidia; order Bacteroidales; family UBA12481; genus UBA12481. The sequence continues at coordinate 3,388 of JBBQOG010000261.1, read as the reverse complement.
CAAGGGGCTCCGGCGCACTTTTGAAGCGGTCCAGTTGAGGATGGTTTTTATATCCCCGTGTTTTATCCTCCAAAACATTTTTTGCTAGCAAGGTTTCACGCCACAGTGCCACCATTCCTTTGGCATCCAGATATTTGGGGTGTACCGACCAAATTCTCATTGCTTTTTTTGCTTGATATTATTCACCACCAAGGTACGCAGAATTAGCCCATCAATTTTCACCTGCCACCCGTCACTGGTCACTTTCTGTTATCTTTACACAAAATTAAAGCCATGACCTCCAAGGAACGTTTACTCGCCGCTTTGAACCGTGAAAAACCCGACCGGCTGCCTGCATCCCTCCACCAGTGGCAGGGTTATCACCTGAAGGAATATATGGGGGGAATGAGCGACCTGGAAGCCTTTAAAAAAGTCGGACTGGATGCGCAGATCCAATATTTTGAGGAAATGGACCAGTTTTGGGTGGTCGACTCCGATCCCACTCAGTTTAACACTAAAACCTGGAAAGATGTTCCGGATATTTTAAGCCGCGACCCTGAGCAGCGTATCGTTCACCATAACATCTTCACTCCTGATGGTACCCTGACCTATAAAACCGAGGGCAACCGCAAAACCACCTGGGTTACCGAACACCTCATCAAAAATGATGACGACATCTATCTGATCGACAAATACATGCCGGTTCCAAAACTAACACTGGAGCCCATCAGTAAGCGCTATGACGAAGTTGGTGACGCCGGTATTCTGCGGGGATTTGTATGGGGAGATCAGGCCGGTTGCTGGCAGCATGCCGCCTGTCTGATGGATATCACGACACTGATCTATGCAACTTTTGAAAAGCCCGACTGGGTTCATGCCCTGCTAAAAATCCTTCTCGACAAGAAAATGCAGTTCATTGATTCGATGAAGGGGGCGAAATTTGACCTGGTGGAAACCGGCGGCGGGTCGGCCTCCTCCACACTGATATCCCCGGCATTGCATGAAGAGTTCTGTTTGCCATACGACCAGATCATGCACGATGCCCTCCACAACCTGGGATTTAAAATCACCTATCATACCTGCGGCGGTACCGTGGGAATCGAGGACATGATCGTCGCCAACGGCTGTGATGCTTCGGAAACGCTGGCCCCTCCAAGTGTGGGTGGCAACCAGGAACCCTGGGAATTCAAGGAAAAAATTGGCAACCGTATCGCACTAATCGGTGGGGTCGACCAGTTCAGCACCCTGTCGGAGGGGCCCGCGGAGAAGATCACCGCAAATGTTCATGAGCTGTTTGAAAAGGTCGGCTACGAGGGAGGCTATATCTGCTCGGCTTCAGATCATTTTTTCGAATGCCCGCCGGAGAACCTGGTTGCCTTCGCCAGGGCAGCTAAGGATTGCGTTTACTGATAAACTCCTCCAGACGGTTTAATGCCGGCTCAAAGTCGGCTCTGCCCAAACCCAGCCGCACTCCCGGTTTTTGAATCTTAAACAAATATGAGCCGATTGCCAGCACCTCTTTTTGCTCCAGCAATCCCTGGCAAAATTCTTCGACCGGCTCCGTTTGTCGCAGGTTCAGCATTGCCACACTTCCGGCCAGGGGCGCCTTCCATGAAATTTTTTCCGGATTCCTCGAAACACATTCCTCCACCAACCTGATATTATTCCCAATGATGGTAAGGTTCCTTTCGAGTATTAACTTGCTGTTTTGCAAAGCAATGATTGCAAGGATTTCGCTCGGAGCCGACGAACAAATCGTGGTATAATCTTTCAGGTGACTGAACTTGTTTATCGTCTCCGGATCACGGCAAACCAGCCACCCGATCCGCAGTCCGGGTAAGGCAAAGGATTTTGACATTCCCGAAAGGGATACCGAGGTCGTCCCCAAGTCGGCAGCCGCCGGCAGTCGCCGTGAAGGATCCTGTTCCAGTCCGCGGTACATTTCGTCCGAAAATAAAATAATCCCAGTGGCTTCGCAGAATCCTGAAATTTCCTGTAGCTGCTCAGCGGAGACGGTGATTCCGGTTGGATTGTGCGGGAAATTGATCACCACCATCCGGGTTTTTGCGGTTACTAAGGATTTCATGTCTTGAATCCGGTATATGCCATCTTCACCCGGCTCCCACCTGCTGATGCGGCAGCCAAGACCCCTGGCCACCTCGTAAAGCGACTGATAGGTAGGAGATACAACCACCAGATGGTCCCCGCGCTTCAATAATGAATTCATAACCAGAAATATACCCTCCTCAGGCACACAAACCAACACGTCATCCACCTCAACCTGATTGTAAAGGCTGCAAATTTCTTTTCTGAGTGTGGGATGTCCTGCTGAATCCGTATATGAAAATTTGAGTGTTTCCCAAAGCCGCACCCCTTCCGGAGATGCCATTGACAGAATCTCGGAAAGTGTCATAGGTTCACAGTCGGAACAACTAAGCTGATACGGAACAGTAAACTCATATTTCGCGAAGTGTCGCTCAAGGATGAAAGGTGAATAGTGCATTTCCGGAGTTTTGGATCAGGTAAATTTACCATTTCCGGTGGGTTGTCCTTCGGTGGACACAATTAATTGCATGCAGCCCATTGATTCAACTCAGTGTCAATATGTAACTCAACTGAACCAAACGCAGGTAGATTTGTTACAAATCACAACCATGTGATTTCAATACTTTGTTATTCACTGCTGGTTTTGTTCCTTTGCCCGGTTGTTTACTTTCTGAACTTCCAGGCTTTTTGCTGATACTATTTAATGTCATTCCCTATGAAATTACCAGGACAGACCCGGGTGCCGCTGAATGAGGAAGCGCGCGAACTGATCAACCTTTATGCATCCCTGGGCGACCGTGCCGCGAACATTTTGCCAGACGGGGTGTTCGAAAAATTAAAAAATTTCATCCGGATATGCCATGACGAGCAGATGGAACCTGCAATCCAGAAATCGGCCATCAATCAAGCGCTACTTGAGGTTAAAGAGGCCCTTCCCGGATACACGGATATTAGTCTGATGCTCGCACCGCACCGAAATTCGAAAGCTTTCGAATTCTCGGCCCGCCGCCAGGTTTTCAAAAAAAGACTACGCACGTTGATTGACCAGGAGCTGGTAAATCCCGCCGACAAAAAACAGCTGGAAAACATACTTCAACTGCACGATTTCTCCGTAGGGACACCCCCCACTACCCAGGAAACCATCGATTTTCTTTATCGTGTCCTGGTGGGGGATGAGGTTAGGGTAATCCGAAAGTTCAGGGACGTCCTGGGAATCATTGAGGATGTGGAGGAGGCCCAGTGGAACTACCTGCTCGACGTGCTCGACCAGATGGTGAACCAATCGACTCACTACACCACCGGTGCGGAGAAAGAAAATTTCCTCGCACGCACCGAATCGACAGTCAATTTTAAAGGCCTCACC
>JBBQOG010000260.1:0-5152 GCA_038330665.1 Bacteroidales bacterium | reverse complement strand
TTGGGCCCCTCGATTTTCTTCATGTCCTCGAGGATATTGATCAGGTGCAGGACATCATGTCCGTCGACCGGCCCGAAGTAGCGGAAATGAAGCGATTCGAACAGGTTGCTTTCCTTCAGGATCATGTGTTTGATGGCGTTTTCCAAAGTTTGAACCATCCGCCGTGCATCCGGTCCGATGCGGCTGAGCACGCCGAGAATTTTCCAGGTATCCCCTTTAAACCGGTTCCAGGTTCTGGAGGTGGTGATATCCATCAGATAATCGTTCAGGGCCCCGTGATTGGGATCGATGGCCATATTATTATCATTCAGGATCACCAGGATATTCGAACGTTCGATTCCGGCATTGTTCAATCCTTCGAATGCCATGCCGCCGGTGAGGGCTCCATCGCCGATTATGGCTATTGTTTTCCGGTCCGACTCGCCGTTTCGGTTGGCCGCGACCGCTATGCCTAGCGCGGCGGAGATAGAAGTGGAGGAGTGCCCGGTACCAAAGGAGTCATATTCGCTTTCCGACATTTTCGGAAATCCGCTGATCCCTTTAAACTTCCTGTTGGTATGAAAAATATCCCGCCGGCCGGTAAGGATTTTATGTCCGTAAGCCTGATGGCCCACGTCCCAGATCAGCTGGTCGTAAGGGGTATTGTACACATAATGCAGGGCAACGGTGAGTTCCACCACACCGAGGCTGGCGCCCAGGTGCCCGGGGTTGCACGAAACTTCCTCAATGATAAAATCCCTTAGCTCCTTGCATAGCTGGAGCAGGTCGGCTTCACTTACTTTTTTAAGGTCTGCCGGACTGTTGATGGTACTTAGCAGGGGATAACTGTTTTCTTGCATGGGAACGGGTATAACCCGAGGCTTGTCAGATTGTCATGATGTCTTTTTCTTTGCCGATCAGTCTCTCGTCGACAATCCGGATGTACTTATCGGTCATGTCCTGAACGAGTTTTTCAGCATCTTTTTCTTCATCTTCGGCAAGGCCCTCCTTGATCATTTTTTTTAGCTGTTCATTGCCGTCGCGACGGTTATTACGGATTCCCACACGGGCATTTTCACCTTCAATCTTCACCTTTTTCACCAGTTCTTTCCGTCGGTCTTCGGTAAGCATGGGAATATTTATCCTGATGATTTCACCATTATTCATCGGGGTCATTCCGAGGTTTGCAGCCAGGATCGATTTTTCAATCTCGTTGATCAGGTTCTTTTCCCATGGCTGAATGGCCAGCGTTCTGGGGTCGGGTGAATTGACGTTGGCAATCTGGGTGAGCGGAGTCGGGGTGCCATAATAATTCACCATGATTCCGTCGAGCATGTGCACATTTGCCCGTCCGGCCCTGATTTTCGACAATTCATTGTCGAGATGTTTGATCGTCCGGTCCATCTTATCACCGGTATCTTCAAGGATCATTTCAACTTCTTCGTTCATAGCCAGTATAGGTTTACATTCGAGGGTGCAAAATTATCTATTTCTGAATGATGGTCCCAATTTTTTCTCCGGAAATCAGCCGTTTTAGGTTTCCGGGGGTGTTCATGTCGAACACCATAATCGGAAGATTGTTGTCGCGGCACAGGGTAAATGCCGTTTGGTCCATGATTTTCAGATTGCGGAAAATAACTTCTTCAAAGGAGATCCGGTCATATCGGGTGGCGGTGGGATCCTTTTCCGGATCTGCGCTGTAAACCCCATCAACGCGGGTGCCCTTTAACAGAATTTCAGCGCCGATCTCTACTCCACGAAGGGCAGCGGTGGTGTCTGTGGTAAAAAACGGGTTACCGGTTCCGGCGGAAAATATGCACACGGAGCCGGATTCCAAGGCCTCCACAACCGTGTCGCGATGCCAGAATTCGGCTACTGGTTCCATACGGATGGCGGTAAACAGCCTGCTTGGCGTACCCGATTTTCGGAATGCCGACTGCAGGGCCAGGCCATTGATGGCAGTGGCCAGCATGCCCATATAATCCCCTTTAACCCGGTCGTATCCTGCTTTCGCGCCTGAAAGGCCGCGAAAGATGTTTCCGCCTCCGATCACCAGTCCGACCTGAACTCCGAGATCGCGGATTTCGGACACCTGACTGGTAAAACTCTCCAACTGGCTGGTATCGATGCCATGTGAGGATTGCCCCATGAGCGACTCACCGGATAATTTGAGCAGGATTTTTTTATAGGTTGCCATACGGGTTGGTTATGAACTTCGAAAGATAAAAAAAATCCCGGTGGTGACCGGGATTTTCAGGTATCATATCCGCTAACGGAAGCGATTTATCAGTCGTTCAGGGTATACCGGACGAAATCAATAACCGTGAGGTCTTTATCGATATGGGTCAGGTAATCGCCAACGGAGGTTTTGTGATCTTTAATGAAATCCTGGCTTAACAGGGTGTTTTCTTTAAAGAACTTGCCCAATTTACCTTCGGCGATTTTATCCACGATATTGGCGGGCTTGCCTTCTTCCAAAGCAATCGCGCGACCGATTTCGAGTTCTTTTTCGATAATGGCCTGCGGGATTTTATCTTTATTCACGGCAACAGGAGCCATGGCGGCAACCTGCATGGCCACATCCTTGGCCGGTTGGTCATCACCCACGTTTTTGGTCATGCTCACCAGGGTGGCCAGACGGTTACCCGGGTGAATATAAGGCATCACGAAAGGTGACTCGAGTGATTTAAAGAAGGAGATATCCACTTTTTCACCGATGATACCGGTCATGTTGCTTACTTCGCTTTCAATCGTGTGTCCGTCGACAATCAATTGCTTCAGTTCGTCGAGACTGGTCACTTTTTTCGCAATGGCGGCATCGGCAAAAGCGTGGGCTTTTTTAACAAAATCTTCGTTTTTAGCCACAAAGTCGGTTTCGCAATTGAGGACAAGCACCACACCGAAGGTATGATCGCTATTGGTTTTGGCAATTACCGCACCTTCAGAGGCTTCGCGGTCGGCCCTTTTATTGGCAACTTTCTGTCCTTTTTTTCGGAGAATATCAATCGCCTGGTCAAAATCGCCATTGGTTTCGATAAGGGCCTGCTTGCAGTCCATCATACCGGCACCGGTCATTTGACGTAATTTTGCAACGTCGGCAGCTTTTATTTCTGACATGATGTTAAGTATTAGAAATTATTCGGAATCGTCCGCGTCGGCATCGGCTGAAACATCAGCAGAGATGCGCTTGCGCATGGGCTTTCTGCCAACAGTCGGGGCAGAATCTTCGGAAGTTTCCGATTTCTTCGGCTTCACGGTCTCTTCTTTATCCTTTTCAGCCTTTCTTTCATCCAGACCTTCCTCGATTGCTTTACACATGATCCCGCAAATCAGTGCGATTGATTTGGAAGCATCGTCGTTAGCCGGAATCGCAAAGTCAACTTTTTCAGGATCCGAGTTGGTATCCACCATCCCGAATACCGGAATATTCAGTTTGTGAGCTTCGGTTACTGCGATGTGTTCTTTGGAAACGTCAACTACAAAAAGGGCTGCCGGCAGGCGGGTAAGGTCCTTGATACTGCCGAGGAGTTTTTCCAGTTTATTCCTTTGACGGGTTACCTGGAGACGCTCACGTTTCGACATGTGGTCGAACGTTCCGTCGGTGGCCATCTTGTCGATGGAAATCATTTTCTTGACAGCTTTCCGTACCGTCGGGAAGTTGGTGAGCATACCGCCCGACCAGCGTTCCGTAACGAAAGGCATTCCTGTCGGAGTCACCTTCTCGGCAACAATTTCTTTTGCCTGTTTCTTGGTGGCTACAAATAAAATTTTCCGCCCCGATTTCGCGATCCGCTTCAAGGCTTCGGCGGCTTCATCGATTTTAAAAGCGGTTTTGTGCAAATCAATAATATGGATCCCGTTCTTCTCCATGAAGATGTAGGGAGCCATGTTCGGATTCCATTTGCGTTTGAGGTGACCAAAATGGACACCTGCATCGAGCAGTTCCTGAAAATTTGTTCTGGGCATAATATAATCTTAGTTTACTTTCTGTTCAAGCAACCTGACGGTAGCCCCGCGAGCCTGAGCCCAACGGAAGTCTTACAGGTTTAGATACTAAACTAACCTCTGTGACAGAGATTTTAGCGTTTCGAGAATTGGAAGCGTTTCCTTGCACCCGGCTGGCCTGGTTTCTTACGTTCAACGACTCTCGGGTCGCGGGTAAGGAATCCATTGGCGCGGAGAACTTTTTTGCATTCCGGATCAATTTCAACGAGGGCACGGGCGATAGCCAGACGAAGGGCTTCAGCCTGTCCTTTGATTCCACCGCCATCAAGGTTGACGCGGATATCATATTTCCCGGCTACTTCGAGTACATTGAGCGGCTGGGTTACAATATGCTGAAGCTGGAAGATAGGAAAATACTCGGCCAGATCCTTCTTATTGATGGTGATCTGTCCTTTTCCTTCGTTCAAGATAATACGGGCAACTGCCGCTTTCCTTCTACCAATTGTGTTAATAAGTTCCATGAATCTTATAATTCTACTTTTGTAATTCAATCATTTTTGGGTTCTGGGCTACATGCGGGTGCTCGCTGCCGGCATAAATATGCAGGTTTCCGAAAACTGCACGTCCCAGACGATTTTTCGGCAACATCCCTTTAATGGCATGTTCCACCACGCGGGTCGGATCTTTAGCCATCATCTGGGCCGGAGTCACTTCCTTCTGTCCACCAGGAAAGCCGGAGTAGGTCCAGATTACACGGTCATTCATTTTCTTACCGGTCATCCGGATTTTCTCGGCGTTAATCACGATAACATTATCGCCGCAATCCACATGCGGGGTGTAGCTGGGCTTATTCTTTCCACGAAGAATGCTGGCTACTTCTGAGGAGAAACGACCCAAAACTGCGTTGGTTGCGTCGATCACCACCCATTCTTTTTTCACGGTTTCCTTGTTGGCCGAGATCGTCTTGTAGCTTAACGTATTCACTGTAATCCGTCCTTTAAAATTAATAGCTGAAAATCAATTAGTCGAGTCAGGCTCGAACGAATTGGAGTGCAAAAATACAACTTTTTTTATACGTACCAAGTTTATCAACTTTTAATTTGTTGAAAACTCTGTTCATTAGTCGGGCAGGGGCTTGAGTGAGGGAACGTTAGAAGCTGCCGAGCTGGGTTTCGATCCCGCGTGTGATTTCAAGGGCCTTAAAGCCGCCTTCGAGGCTGGCCAGCGA
>JBBQOG010000259.1:0-5170 GCA_038330665.1 Bacteroidales bacterium | reverse complement strand
AACATCGATTATTTTATCAATGAAATGATGGACGAGGATCATCAGGATTCCATCTATTCCTATTTTAAGGAAGACGCAGAATCTGAATCTGTTGAGGATGCACTCGAAGAGCTTGGCGAGAACGAGTTTACCGAAGAGGATATCCGGCTCATACGGATCAAGTTCATCTCTGAAATGGGAAATTGAACCCGCTAAACAATAATTATGATCATCTTAAAAACCAATGGACTGGATAAGTCCTACGGATTGGTTCATGCTGTAGATCAACTGAGCCTGACCATCGAGTCGGGGCAGGTTTACGGTATTCTCGGTCCTAACGGGAGCGGAAAAACCACTACATTATCCATGCTTATGGGTATTGTCAGGCCCAACGCCGGAGATTTCAGATGGTTCGGAAACCTGCAGGGATCGGAAGCGAACAAACGTATCGGGGCCCTGATCGAAACGCCGAATTTTTATCCGTATCTGAACCTCGAGCAGAACCTGAAAATTACCTGTCGGATCAAGGGGATCGATGAAAGGGATATCGACCGGGTGATCCGTTTGGTGGGGCTGATCGACCGGAAGCATTCGAGGTACCAGACCCTGTCGCTTGGAATGAAGCAACGACTGGCACTGGGAAGCCTGCTACTTGGAGATCCGGATGTGCTGGTTCTGGATGAAGTTACTAACGGACTCGACCCGGAAGGGATCGCCGAAGTCCGGAACCTGATACGGCAGGTGGCTTCTACCGGCAAAACCATCATATTGGCCAGCCATATTCTGGATGAAGTGGAGAAAGTCTGCACCCATGTGGTGATTCTGAAAAAGGGACGAAAATTGGCTGAAGGAGAGGTGGACAACCTGATCAAAGGCAAGGAGGTGATCATTCTGTCATCTGATAATAATGATTTGCTGGGCAAGGCCTTGGCCGAATCCATCGGGGTGGAATCCTGTACCCTGGAGGGCGACCATTTTCGTGTGATTTTGCATAGCGGTCATGAAACAGCCGACCTGAGCCGGGAAATTGCAGGGAAGAATATTGTGATTACCCGTTTGGAAGTCCGGAAGAACCGATTGGAAGATCAGTTCCTGGAATTGGTTAAACAAGATAATTCGCCGGAACTATGATGAAATTATTACGCATCGAATCCGTAAAGGTGCTTCCATACCGGGTTTTCCAGATCCTGGCAATCCTGTATGCAGGAGCATTCCTTTTATCTGTCATGGTATTCCCCCTGATCACGTTTAAGACAAACCTTGTGGGGAATAAGGATATCCTGGACCTTAAGTCGCTCTATTTCTTTCCAACCATCTGGAATACTTTTTGCTATTTCGCAGCCAAATCCAATATTTTCCTGGCCATCATTGTCATCTTTCTGGTAGGCAACGAATACTCCTATAATACTTTTCGCCAGCAGGTGGTGAACGGACTTTCGCGAATGGATCTGCTGAACGGGAAGCTGCTTGTCATACTTGGAATTGCGGTGGCCAATACCCTGATGATCTTCGCCTTTGGCATCATTTTCGGGTTAATTTATTCCACCGGATACACCTTTTCAGATGTCTTTTCGAACCTGTATATGCTGGGCATCTATTTTATACAGGCGGTGGCCCACATGCTGGTTGCACTGATGGTTGCCGTATGGTTGAAGAATAAAACGCTGGCCATAGTCGGTCTGATTGTTTTCCAGATTATTCTGGAACCGATCCTTCGCCTGACGGTCAATAAATTTATCTGGGATGACATGGGATTTTACTTTCCTATGCGTGTAATCACCAAACTCACCCCGATGCCTGATTTTGCCATCACCGAAATGCTGAAGGCCAACTCCGAGTTCGGGAACATGACCCGGACCCTGCCATTAGGAATTAACCTGATGCTGGCTGTCGGATATGGATTGATATTCTACCTGATCACCCGGGCGATCCTGATGAAGCGGAATTTGTAGGTAAGGCTAAAGCTGGGGCCCTGACAAAATGTGCATTTTCACCTCCTGCCACTCTCCCGACTTTTCCATTGAACCGGTGTGATCTGCGACAGCACCCCCGCCACCGCTACGTATAGGGGGTAGATGACCTGTACCGGGATCATCCAATATAACAGATTGGTGCAACGGAAGAATCTGGTGGAAACTATCAGGAGCGGCAGGTCGGCCAGCGTTTTAATCCCCAGAAGGATGAAGAACAGGGAGATCGGTACCCAGCTAAACAATCCACAGATCAAGGCAGCGAGAAGTTCGAGGTTGGCAACCAGAACAGACAGGGTGGTCAGAATCATGAAAGGGTTCTTATATCCGGTTGCTTTTGAGGCCCAGCGGCTTCGTTGGCGAAAGAATCCGGACAAGGATCCGGCGGGTTTTGAGCTCACAATGGCATCTGAATTCAATAAATAGCCGATCTTTTTCCCAGCGATGCTCTTCATGGCCTGTAGCAGAAATACATCATCCCCGGAAGCAAAACGGTTATCCAGATTGTTGACCATCACTTTGTAATCACTCGCGCGAACCCCGATATTCGGTCCCTGGGCCATAATCGGGTGGCCGATGCCGGCTGCACCGACGGAGGATGCAACGAGGCTCAAATATTCAAGTTTCTGGATGTTGCCGAACCCGTTGGAGACGGGACCTAATATAACCGGTCCCAGGATCAGATCGGTACCGGTGTCCTCAAAAAATCCCGCCATAGTTTTCACCCAGAGGATTCCCGGGCGGCTGTCGGCATCGGTCAGCAGGATCAATTCTCCGGTGGCATATTCCATCGCTTTTTTAAGGGCGGCTTTCTTACCAAACAGGTGGTCGTCGAGCCGGATCAATTTCCAGCCCGGCCTTTGTTGGATCAGGTCAAGGAGGAACTCAACGGTCTGATCGGTAGAATGATCATCGATCCAGATCACTTCCATTTTTCCTTCCGGATAATCCTGGGCGACGAGTGCCCCGGCCAGATGAAGAAGGTTCGACTCTTCATTTCGGCAGGGGATCAGAATACTCACCCGCACGGAGGGACCGGGCATCTGAGGAAGATGTTTTTTGGTACGGATCCAACCGATAAAAAAACTGAGTACCAGCAGTGCATAGATCAGGATGATGAAAAAAGCCAGTATAAATACAACGGTTGTCATGCCGTCCGATTTATGGGTTGGAGGGCAAAGCTTCCTTGGGTACTGTTTCCAGCCGGATCTTTCTTAGCAGCACCAGACCTATCATTGCCGGAAACATGATATTGATGATCCAGATCAGGAAGGTGGTAAAGACGATGGCCGGAACATCCGCGGTGTAAGGGCCCAGGATCAGGATCGACACTGAGCCTCTGACACCCAGGTCTCCAACGGTAGGGACCGGAACAAAATGCAGGATCAGGTATATCAGGGCGATGGCTGAAAGTCCGGTGAATGGCGGGATCTCGATTCCAAAGAACAGCAGAATCAGGTAAAATTGGGTGATATAGGTCAGGAATTTGATCGTGGAGAACAGCAACAGGAAAGATTTATCCTTGAAGGAAACCCCCTGCAGGGCAACGAGGAACGGATGAAATACCTTTAGCCAGCGAAACCGCTGGAAGAATCCGGATAGCTGGTCGATACTGAAAAACAGGATGAGGAGTACTAACCCTGCTGTGATAGAAATTGCCAGGGTAATCATCCAGGAATCGGGATTATCTTTGAGAAGATACTCATTAGAAGGAAGGTAGGTGGCCGCACCCACCAGTCCGAGCGTAATGGTGACCACCATCTGGGCCAGCACACACAGGAAGGTGTGACCGGTTCCGGCGAGTCGGTGACCGGGTTTCAGTATCAGTCCCCTTGTGATGATATCCCCGATACGGCTGGGAGTGGTGATTGCCATGGTGAGGCTGGCTAAAACTCCTGCCAGGGCCTTGAAATAATTGACCGGTTCCAGGCGGTTAACCAACCGCTGCCATTTGATGGCTTCTGAGGAGAAATTCAGGAAAATCAATAGAATCGAAGCGGCCAGAAAATACAGGCGGTTGCCGCTGAATGCATCTGAGAACCGCTGGCCTGCCTGATCCCAGTGCTCAAAAGTAACCAAACGGTAAACCAGGTAAGCGAGGGCGATTATAGCCAGCACTCCCTTTATTATATTGGACTGTGTGGTACTGATTTTCAAAATCTCTACTTTTGAGGGTGTTATTAGTAGGTAAATATACCATTAATCTTTACTTCACACGTTGTCATCCCCGCGTTGGCGGGGACCCCGTTCCTCACCACGAAACTTTGTAAAATGTCAAAACGCGTAAGACCCAAAAAATTTCTAGGGCAACATTTTCTGACCGATATACCAACCGCGCTCCGAATTGCGGATGGGTTGGGTGCGCTCGACAACGGGCTTGTGCTGGAGGTGGGACCCGGGATGGGTGTGCTCACCGGCAGGCTTCTCGAGCGATTTGGTGAACGGCTCTGGGTGGTGGAGATCGATGGAGAATCGGTTGACTACCTGACTGAGAAATTCCCTGCATTGGTTCCGCATATCCTGTCGGAAGATTTTCTTCAGTTTGACCTCAGAAGGATCACGACCGGGCCGATCTCCGTGATCGGAAATTTCCCGTACAATATTTCTTCGCAGATTCTCTTCCGGCTGCTCGAATACCGCGAACAGGTGATGGAGATCACCGGGATGTTTCAGCGCGAGGTGGCCCAGCGGCTTACTTCGGGTCCCGGAAGCAGGGACTACGGAATTCTCAGCGTCCTGATGGGAGCATTTTATGAATCAGAATATTTGTACAGTGTGCCGCCGGAGGTTTTCATGCCTCCACCCAAGGTGACCTCCGGAGTGATCCGGTTTGTCCGCAAGGATGATATCGGGTTGCCCTGCCGGCCGGAAACATTCAAAAAGGTAGTAAAGATGGCCTTCAACCAGCGGCGCAAAACGTTGCGGAATGCCCTTTCAGCCATTTGGACTCCCGATTATGAAAGTACGGGATATGGACAACTCAGGGCCGAGCAGCTGAGCGTGGAACAATTTCTGGAGCTCGGGGTCATCGAGGATGGGAAGGGTTAGACTTTAGCAATCGCCTCTACCGGGTTGAGTCGGGAGGCCGTCCAGGCAGGCGCGAAACCGGCGATAATTCCGATTACAGCCGAGATGATCAGGCCGATGGCGATATTGTTCATACCCAGAACAATTTTAAATTCCATCATGGAATTGGCTACGATGGAGCCAACGAATATCAT
>JBBQOG010000258.1:0-5182 GCA_038330665.1 Bacteroidales bacterium | reverse complement strand
GCTACTCCTGATGAGCTACGTAGGCGGCGGTGCCATGACGTTCCTCGCTGCCGGGGTATTCGCCATCGGAATCTGCTTCTTCTGGCCCACCATGCTCGGCTTCCTGTCAGAAAACATTCCGGAAAGCGGTGCACTGGGGCTCTCAATATTCGGGGGTGCCGGGATGCTTTCCACTTCGATATTCCTTCCGATATCCGGGCATCTGACGGATATGCAGGCTACCGGACCGGAAATATTGCGATATACCGCCGTTTTACCGGCCATCCTGATCGTGATTTTTGCGATCGTATTTACGACTATAAGGAAAAAGAAAATTCGTGCATAGCAGAAAATAATTTCGATGTGTAACTCTGTGTAATTCTGTGTAAGACCTAAAATTATGAAAAGATTTCGCTGGGGCATGATTGGTGGGGGCAAAGGGGCCTTTATCGGCGGAGCCCACCGTATTGCAGCTAAAATTGCCAATTCCTATCACCTCGTGGGCGGGGTGTTTGATGTAAATTTTGACCGGGCAAAGGAATTTGCGGTTGAGGAAGATATTGACCTGAGAAGGGTTTATCCGGATATCGATTCCTTTATTCAGGGTGAAACCGGGATGCCCGTTTCGGAGCGTATACAGGTGGTTTCGATCGTCACACCGAATTTTCTTCACTATGAACAGGCCAAAAAGCTCCTCGAAAAAGGGTTTCACGTGATCTGCGAAAAACCGGTCACCCTCACCTCATCCGAGGCCATGGAACTGAAGGCAATAGCCGAAAAGCACCACCTCGTATTCTGCCTGACCCACACGTATACCGGCTACCCGATGGTTCGGGAAATGAAGCGGAGAATCGAGGCAGGAGCCATTGGAACCATCCAGCGGGTGGATGCCATGTATCTTCAGGGATGGATCAATCCGATCATTCACGGCGGAAATGCCAGACTGGCGGTCTGGCGGCTCGACCCCAAAGTGTCCGGTATCAGCTCCTGCATGGGTGATATCGGGGTTCATGCCTTTAACATGATTGAATATGCCACCGGGCTGAAAGTCAAAAAGGTTTTGGCGGTGCTGAGCACTTTAAAACCGGAAAATCCGCTGGATCTCGACGGGAATGTACTGCTGGGATTCGATGAAAATCTGACCGGTGTGATACGCTCTTCACAGATCGCCACCGGCGAGGAGAACAACCTGCAAATCAGCATTTACGGAACCGAAGGTGCTTTCCACTGGGAACAGGAAAATCCGAATATTCTGAAAATGATGCATGAAGGCGCCCCGGCGGAAATCATCAAGCCGGGATATGATTATCTCACCGACTTTGCAAAGGAAAGCCACGTAATGCCCCCCGGCCATCCGGAGGGTATTTATGAGGCTTTCGGGAATCTTTATAAAGGAGCGGCCAAGGCCATCCGGGGTGAGCAAACGGTTTCCGGCCAGTTCCCGGGAATCGACGAAGGTATCCGGGGCATGCAGTTCATCGAGGCCGCCGTAAAATCGAACCAGAAGGGAAATCTTTGGACCGTGGTTTAAATCTGAAAATGGAAATTTCGTTAGTCATACCCCTTTATAATGAGGAAAACCTGATCGACGATCTGGTGAGCCGGACCGTGTCGGTGATGAAGGGTATCACCAATGATTTTGAGATCATTTTCGTGGACGACGGCAGCCAGGATGAAACCGTTGAACGACTGATTCTCGCCCGAAAAACAGAACCCCGGATAAAAATACTGGAACTTTCTAAAAATTTTGGTCATCAGGCGGCCTTTACCGCTGGGTTAACCCTTGCCAAAGGTCGATTTACGGTAATGATGGACGGGGACCTGCAGGACCCACCGGAGCTGATCCCGGTGATGTACCGGATGCTGCTTTCCGATGAGTATGATGTGATATTTGGAAAGCGCACCAATAAGCCCGAATTCAAGGGCAAGAATATATTGTCGCTAACCTTTCATAAAACTTTCCGGAAGGTTTCCGGGCTCCCGGATATCGATAATGTCGGCAACTTTTCCGCGATGAACCGGGCTGCGCTGATCGCTCTTCTGCAATTCACCGAGTCGATCCGCTACCTGCCCGGCCTGCGGAATTTTATCGGTTTCCGGCAGGGACACGTCGAGTATCGCAGGGAGGACCGGAATATCGGAAAATCCAAAATGAACTATTTCAATCTGTTTGCCCTCAGTTCGGATGCCATCTTTTCATTTTCCAAGGTTCCTGTCCGGATTTGCCTAACCTTGGGCCTGATAGGAATCGTGGTATTTTTCCTGGCCGGATTGTATACCCTTGTAGCAAAAATTGCCGGGTTTGCCATCATCGGATGGTCGTCTACCCTGCTCAGTATTTATTTTCTCGGATCCATACAACTCACCTTCCTGGGTGTGATCGGTGAGTACATTTACCGCATATACAAGGAAAGCCAGCACCGGCCGCTCTATTTTATCCGGAAGTTCCACGAATAATCCGCCATCATGTTAAAGCGGATATTTATTTTCCTCTGCATCCTGCCTTTTGTGCTCCTGCCGTTGTTGTCGATCGATGCCGGAATATCGGCAGATGAACCGGTTCATTATGTTCAGGCAGAGAATGTGTACCGGTATTTTGCCACGCACGGGGAAGATCTTACCGCGATCAACACCCCCATCACCTTCCTGAAATATTACGGCCAGTCGATCGATAATTTCAGCTACCTCGTAAACCGGTTTCTGGGATTGGATGAGCCCTACCTGACCCGTCATCTGATCAATGCCCTGGCAGGCGCACTGACTGTGCTTTTTACCGGATTGCTGGCCATGGAGCTGGCCGGTTACGGGGCCGGAATCCTGGCCATCATTTTTCTGTTGCTCTCACCGGTTTTTCTGGGCCATACGTATAACAACCTGAAGGATATCCCCTTTGCCCTGGGATATCTTGTTTCCGTTTTCTATTTGCTGAAATGGATCCGGCTTCTGCCTGAAATCCGTTACCGGTACCTCGCCGGAATCGCCCTGGGTGCGGGCTTTGCGATGTCGGTGCGAATCGGGGGCCTGGTATTGATACCCATCATCGTCACCTTTACCTTATGGCAGGCCTGGGTCCGTCGGCCCACTGAAAAACCTGCCCTGCGGAAATATGCCCTGGTCGGTATAGTTGCGTTGGGAATAACCTTGCTGCTCGCCAGTGCGGCAGGCATTTTAAACTGGCCTTACGGTCTGCAGAGCCCAGTCCGGCACTCGCTGGAATCTCTGAAACAAATGACTCATTACATAGTGAATATCAGGCAATTATTTGAGGGGGAGATTTATTGGTCCCAGAGCCTGCCCTGGTATTATGCCCCAAAATATTTCCTGTTAGTCAGTCCGGCTATCATTCTAGCCGGCATCCCGTTGTGCGTGCCCCTTTATAAAAAGTTGGGTCTGATCGTCTTCAGCCTGATCGTCTTTTGTGCATTTTTTCCACTCTTCTGGGTAGTGCTGCTTCATTCCAACCTATACGGCAACATCCGACATCTGCTTTTTATCTATCCCTTTCTGGTGATCCTTTCGGCTTGTGGCTGGGTTTTGTGGTACCGGCGTATTAAAAAACCGGTCTGGAAATGGGCCCTCACGGGGGTCCTCTTACTGGGACTGGCGGGTCCGCTGATTCATATCATCCGGAATCACCCGGTTGAGTATGTGTATTTTAACCGGATATCGGGTGGCGTAAAGCATGCATACAGCCTTTATGAAACCGATTATTATTTCAACTCACTGGGTCCGGGAGTGCAGTGGCTGGAAAAAAATGTTCTCACGAAACCCGGGGCCGATACGCTGGTCATTGCCTCCAATTTCCCGGTCGATCCATTTTTCGAAAAGCGTTTTCCGCGGATCCAGACGGTTTATACTCCCTGGCAGGAGCGGGGAAAATACAATTGGGATTACGGATTGTTTGTCAATGCATACCTCGGATCCGCCGGGTTGAAAGGCCAGAAGATTAATCCCGGGGATATCGTTCATTCCATAAATGTCGATGGATTGCCCATGTGCCTGATCCTTCACCGGACCGATAAGCGCGATTATCAGGGATTCCGCCTTTTTGAGGACGGGCGGTTCGACCAGGCTGCTGCCACGCTGGCAGCGGTTACGAAGGAGGATCCGGGAAATGAGACCGCCTGGCTTTACCTGGGCTGGAGTCTGCGCAGGCTGAATAACCCGGCGGCTTCCAATCAGGCGGCCGAGCAGCTGCTGAAAATTCATGAGGGGAGTGAACAGGCCCGGGAGTTGATGATCTGGAACGACCTGGATACCAGAAAGTTTGAGGAAGCGCTCCGGTTGTCAGAAGAACTGGAACGGTACAATCCATACTTTGAACCGGCGAAAACCCTGGTCAAAGCGGCGAGGGATTCACTGGCCGGCCTGAAGTGATAAATACACTACAGGTTCTTAAAATATGTTAAATCAAGTTTTCTGCCTGTAAATCCTTCTATTTTTATTCCTTCATTTCAACTAACCAAACTAAACCAAAAATGAAAAAGTACGCACTGGTATTGATGCTGGCCTTCGCCTGTTCCCTGGTTTTCGGACAACACAAAGCCGATTTCAGGTCGGCCGATAAGTATGGCAGTGAAAACCTTGCCAAAATGATGGGCTCCACCTCGGTACAAGCCACCTGGCTGAAAAAGTCGGATCTTTTCTGGTATTCCTATAAAACCGGTGACGGAAATCTTTGGTGGCTGGTGGATCCTGCCAAGAAGACCAAGGCCCCCCTGTTCGATGTCTATGATCTGGCTTCAAAGATCAACCAGATGATCATGAAACCGGTGAATCACCTCGATCTCCCTATCAAGAATCTGAAATTCAAGGATGATAACAAATCCTTCAACTTTGAGGTCGACAGCTTTAAATTCGAATACAGGCTGGCCAATAAGGAGGTCACGCTGGTCGATACCATCGAAAAGGAAAAGAAAAAGGAAGACCGATGGATGAACTACAACAAGGATTCCACCTGGATTGTTTTTGCCCGGAAACACAACCTGTATATCATGAAGGCCAAGGACAAGGACAGTGTGGAATATCAGCTTACCACGGATGGTGAACGCTATTATTCCTGGCAAGCCGATGATGAAGATACCACTTCTACCAAGCGGTTGCGTGCATCGGCCCGCTGGATGGAAGACAACCTGAAATTTTATGTGGACCGGAATGATTCAAGAAAAGTGAAGGATCTGTGGGTCATCAACGTATTGAAAAC
>JBBQOG010000257.1:0-5252 GCA_038330665.1 Bacteroidales bacterium | reverse complement strand
TGGTCACTACCATGGCGGTAACCTTCGAAGCTGGAGTCGAGATAACCACATCCTTGCCTCGTTTGCACTCATTCGCTTTAGGGTCAAAATCAAGACCCAGGAAAGTCAGGCTTTCACAAACTGCCTGGCGGGTTTCCGGACCGTTTTCGCCAATACCACCGGTAAAAATGATCAGATCTACCCCATTCATGGCGGCCGCATAGGAGCCAATATATTTGATTACGCGGTAATGGTACATGTGAAGGGCGAGCTGTGCCCTTTTATTGTCCATCGTCCAGGCTTCTATTTCAATTTCTCTCATGTCGGAAGAAACCCCCGAAACGCCAAGCATGCCGCTATGCTTATTAACCAGCGTATTGGCCGTTTGATGGTCGATTTCCTCTTTGTCCATGATAAAAGTGAGGACTCCAAGATCGAGATCACCGGTACGGGTACCCATTATCAATCCTTCGACAGGAGTAAATCCCATGGAAGTATCGACAGATTTTCCGTTTGAAATTGCAGCTATTGAGGCGCCATTACCCAGGTGACAGGTGATAATTTTGGACGAATGGTAATCCATACCAAGGATATCACAGGCCTTTTTGGCTACATAACGGTGAGAAGTCCCATGGAAACC
The DNA here is from genome assembly GCA_038330665.1 of Bacteroidales bacterium. Lineage (GTDB taxonomy): Bacteria > Bacteroidota > Bacteroidia > Bacteroidales > UBA12481 > UBA12481. The sequence goes on along the minus strand of JBBQOG010000257.1, from coordinate 4,633 downwards.
ATAGCGGCGAATCTTGTATTTGGTATATAATGAATACGGAATACCATACATGAATGCATAATCGGGAATGGTTTGGTGAAAACTGGTATCGAAAACCGCCACCTGCGGAATTCCCGGTATCAGCTGAGCCATTGCATCAATCCCCTTCATGTTGGCCGGGTTGTGCAAAGGTGCCAGTTCAAACAATTTTGCAATTTCACTGTGTACGTGCGGATCGATAAAGGCACTGTCTGAAAAATTTTCACCCCCGTGAGCCACGCGGTGTCCGGCGGCATCGATTTCATCAAGACCTGCGATGCAGCCATGATTCTTACTGGTTAAAACACCGAGGATATATTCAATACCACTTTGATGATCAAGTACTTCACCTTCAAGCGTGATTTTCTGCCCATCTTGTTTGGTGTGTTTCAGGAACGATCCTTTCAGACCGATTTTTTCCACAACACCTTTGGCCATCACGGCTTTATCCGTCATGTTCCAGAGCTGATATTTAATGGATGAACTTCCGCAGTTCAAAACTAGAATATTCATGATCCGACTGATTAAAAAGTTTTGGTTTCGATTCGTTTTCCGTTATCATCATACTTGTAGAATCCCTGGTTAGTGATCCTACCGATCTGATTGGCCCTGACCATTCGCTTCAGAATTGGCGAAGCCTTATATTTCATATCGCCGAATTCATTGTAAAGATTTTCCAGCCAACGGAGAACTTTATCCAGGCCGATCTTATCTGCCAATTCAAAAGGTCCCATACCGAGACCGAGTCCGGTGCGGACCGATAAGTCGATATCTTCCATCGTTCCCACCCCTTCCATGTAAATTTCGCATGCTTCGTTGATGAGCGTTGAAAAGAGACGAACCGACATGAGACCAGGGCTTTCCGCCACCGGAATCATTTTTTTATCAATCAGTTTTACAAATTTTTTCACATTATCATACGCTTCCTGCGACGTGTATAGGCCTCTTGCCACCTCAATTATATTGGCGGCCGGGTTAGCGGTCGAAAAGTGAAGGCTAACACATCGGTCTTTGTATTTCAGCTCAGAGGATAATTCCGTGGTTACGATGGTTGTGGAATTCGTGGCGATGATAGTGGTGGGGTCGACATACTCCTCAATGCGTTTGAAGATTTCTTTCCGAAGGCTCACGCGCTCTTCTCTCGACCGGCTTTTAATGGCCTCAATGACCAGATCACAACCAGCCAGGTCGCTGCACCGCATGGTTCCCTTGATCCGGGATAAAACTCCGCGCTTTTCGCCGGAAGTCATCCCCCAGTGATTGATCATATTATCGAGTTCTGCGCCGATTCCCTTTAATGCAGCATCGATTTTTTCCTCATCCAGTTCCACAAAAGTCACTTCAATTCCCTGGGAAGCAATCATCCGTGTAATGGTTTGTCCAACCGAACCGCAGCCCACCACTCCCACTTTGGAAAATTGCGTTTTTGCGCGATTTTTTTTACTCAGAGCATATTGTTCTATGCTCTCAACTATATCAGCCATAATATTTTATATGTTTATTTAATCAATAACTACCTGCAGCCTGATTGGCTGTAATAGCCACAAGATTCACGATATCACTTACAGAGCATCCTCTTGATAAATCATTGATCGGAGCCGCCATTCCTTGCAGTATCGGGCCGATAGCTTCCGCATTGGCCAATCTCTGTACCAATTTATAGGCGATGTTCCCGGTTTCGAGTGTGGGAAATACCAGTACATTGGCTTCACCTGCAATCGGACTGTCCGGGCATTTTAGTTTGCCGATTGAAGCCACGATGGCTGCATCTGCCTGCAATTCACCGTCGAAGAGGAACTGAGGTGCCATTTCCTGCGCAATTTTAGTGGCAGCCACTACCTTATCCACCATTTCATGTTTGGCACTCCCTTTTGTTGAAAAGCTCAACAGGGCAACTTTCGGTTCAATCTCGGCAATCGCCTTGGCCGTTTGTGCCGTGCAAACAGCAATTTCCGCCAGTTCCTGTGCCGTAGGATTCGGATGGACCGCACAGTCCGCGAATACCATCATTCCGCCTTCACCCCATTTTTTATCGGGCATGATCATAATAAAGGCGCCGGAAACCACAGAGATTCCCGGTAAGGTTTTTACATATTGAAATGCGGGCCGCAGGACGTCGCCGGTTGCATTATTTGCCCCTGCTACTTCCCCATCCGCATCTCCGGCCTTGATCATGATGGTAGCCAGATAAAGCGGGTTATCAAGAAGTTTCAACGCTTCCGCTTTGGTTAAACCTTTGGATTTGCGCAATTCCACCATCAGGTCGGCATAACTGTCCTTCTTGGCATGATTGGCCGGGTCGATAATGGTTGCCTTATCCAGATTCTTCAAACCAAATTTTAAAGCCTGCTGATGAACCGTCTCCGGCTTCTCCAATAAAATAATCTGGGCAATCCCCTCCCCGATCAGAATATCTGCGGCTTTCAACGTTCTCTCTTCCCAGGCCTCCGGCAAAACGATCCTTTTGTTGAATTTCTTGGCATTCGTTTTGATTTTATCCATTAATTCCATGCTAATCAATATTTTAGGTAACGAAATTTGAATCCTCAAATATATCCAAAAAAGCGGCCCGAACTTGAGCCAAACCTATGATTTTTGTCAGTTTCCAATCTTTTCTGATTACACATCTGCTTTTACTTTTTTTTTTGTGGATTGTTATGTTAATTTACCCTTATAATAATCCAAAATTTAACTGTTATGGTTTTTGACATTGAAATGATCCGAAATATCTATGGTGCCTATCCAGACAAAATAGCCCGCACACGAACGTTACTAAACAGGCCTTTACCATTGATCGACAAGATATTATATGCCCATCTTTTCGCGGGTACACCAAAGCATTCTTACAAAAACGGCAGCGATTATACCGAATTTGCACCTGACCGGGTGGCGATGCAGGATGCCACGGCCCAGATGGCGTTGCTTCAATTCATGCAGGCAGGCAAAAGCAAAACTTCAGTGCCCACCACCGTTCATTGCGACCACCTGATCCAGGCTAGAATTGGAGCCATCCAGGATTTAAAACTTGCACAGGATATTAACCAGGAAGTATTTGAATTTTTGTCCAGTGTATCCAATAAATATGGTATCGGATTCTGGAAGCCCGGAGCCGGGATTATTCATCAGGTCATCCTCGAGAATTATGCTTTTCCGGGGGGAATGATCATCGGAACGGATTCTCACACGGTTAATGCCGGTGGACTGGGAATGATTTCAATCGGTGTCGGTGGAGCAGATGCTGTGGATGTGATGTCGGGCATGGCCTGGGAACTTTTGTTTCCGAAGTATATCGGGGTTAAACTGACAGGCCGGCTAAACGGATGGGCTTCTGCCAAGGATGTGATCCTGAAAGTTGCCGGCATTCTCACGGTTAAAGGGGGTACGGGTTATATTCTGGAATACTTTGGCGACGGAGCAAAATCCATATCCGCCACCGGCAAAGGCACCATTTGCAACATGGGAGCCGAAATAGGTGCCACTACTTCTGTTTTCGGGTATGACCGGAAAATGGCTGAATATCTGAAAGCAACCGGTCGCTCAGAAGTGGCCTCCCTCGCCGATCAGGTTGCCGGGCACCTGACCGGGGATCCTGAAGTTTATGCGAATCCTGAAAAATATTTTGATCAGGTGATCGAAATCAACCTCGACGAACTCGAACCCTATGTGAATGGGCCTTTTACACCTGACCGTGCCTGGCCGATATCCGAGTTTGCGCAGGCAGTAAAAGAAAACGGCTTCCCGCAGAAGCTTGAAGTCGGTTTGATCGGTTCCTGTACCAACTCATCCTATGAGGATATGACGCGGGCCGCCAGTATTGCCAGGCAGGCTGTTGAGAAAAACCTGAAGGTTAAATCAGAATTTACCATCACACCAGGCTCCGAATTGGTCCGATTTACCATCGAAAGAGACGGATTGCTGGAGACCTTCGAGGAAATCGGAGGAATGGTACTGGCCAACGCATGCGGACCGTGCATCGGCCAATGGGCCCGACATAACGCGGACAAACAGGAGCGGAACTCCATTATCACCTCCTTTAACCGGAATTTTGCCAGTCGGAATGATGGAAACCCCAATACGCATGCCTTTGTGGCCAGTCCGGAGATTGTAACCGCATTGGCTATAGCAGGTGACCTTACCTTTAATCCGCTTACCGATCAGCTGATGAATGAGGATGGGCAGATGGTTTCATTTGAAGAACCATCCGGAATGGAATTGCCGGTGAATCAATTTGATGTACTGGATAACGGATATCAGGAACCTCAGGAAGACGGATCCGGCATCCAGATCAATGTAAACCCGGAATCCGACCGACTTCAACTGCTGAAACCCTTTGAGCCCTGGAATGGTAAAGACCTTAAGGGATTGGGCCTGCTGATCAAGGCCCAGGGGAAATGCACCACCGATCACATTTCAATGGCAGGTAAGTGGCTGAAATACAGAGGACATCTGAGTAATATTTCCAACAATATGCTCATCGGAGCCACCAACTTCTTCAACCAGTCCATTAACCGGGTGAAGAACCAGCTGACTGGAGAATATCTGACGGTGCCGGAATCGGCAAAACTATATCAGTCCAAAGGTTCCGGTTCAATTGTAGTGGGTGATGAAAACTACG
>JBBQOG010000256.1:0-5268 GCA_038330665.1 Bacteroidales bacterium | reverse complement strand
TCCCTTACCGGAACCCTCGTTTTCTGCTTCAGGATCAGATGACCCACTTCACCGCGGGTCGGCTCTTCCTGTATATCCACTCCGTCATCCAGGTTGCTCCTGAGAAGCTGCAAATCGCCACTGAACTTTAGTTCATAGGTATCAGGCTTGAACCGGGCCCTCACTTCATCAATATTTCCGTTCAGGATATTCTTACCTTTGTTGATCAAGGCAATATGGTCACATAACTCTTCGACCGATGACATGTTATGGGTCGAGAAAACTATGGTGGCACCATTGTCACGCAACCGGAGTATTTCATTTTTGATCAGGTTGGTGTTAATCGGATCAAAACCCGTAAACGGCTCGTCGAAGATGAGCAGCTTGGGATCATGAAGAACGGTTACAATGAACTGCACCTTCTGGGCCATTCCTTTTGAGAGTTCTTCTACCTTTTTGTCCCACCACGTCTGGATCTCGAACTTTTCAAACCAGAACTTGAGTTTCTTCAGACCGTCGGCTCTCGACATGCCTTTGAGTTGAACCAGGTAAAGCGCCTGTTCCCCAACTTTCATTTTCTTATATAAACCTCTTTCTTCGGGCAGATAACCAATGTGATAAATATCTTCCATGGTTATTCTTTTGCCTCGGAACAGAATTTCACCCTGGTCCGGAGCGGTAATCTGCGTAATGATCCTGATCAGGGTGGTTTTTCCGGCACCGTTGGGCCCCAGTAAACCAAAAATACTTCCTTCCGGAACATCTACACTTACCTTGTCTAATGCCAGGTGGTTCGCAAATTTCTTTACTACATTGCTGGCAGTCAGAAAGTTATTCATGCTTTTTAAGTTTGTGACTTTTGTTTTAAGTTCAGTTCAGTTGGTAAGACCGGATTCCTGGCCGATTGTTACAAAAACGTCAGTCGAACATCTCTTTCATCCGGCGGAAGACATTTTTTTCCGCTGCGGTTGGATTGGGTGTAAAGTTGGTTGATTTCCCTAAATCTTCCACCAACCTCCGCTCTTCTTTTGTCAGTGATTTAGGAATCCAGACATTGATCCGCACCAGCAGATCGCCTTTACCGTACCCATTGAGTTCAGGGATTCCTTTGCCTCTTAATCTCAAGATCTTACCCGGTTGTGTTCCAGCTTCAATCTTAACTTTTACTTTGCCATCCACCGTGGGTATTTCCACAGCGGTACCTATTGCCGCATCCGGTATGGAAATAAACAGATTGTAAACCAGGTCACTCCCGTCGCGCGTCAGATCAGGATGTTCAGCCTCTTCCACCATGATGAGCAGATCCCCATTCATGCCTCCTCGCCGTGCGGCATTTCCCTTCCCGCTCATCGAGAGTTGCATTCCTTCCTGAACCCCTGCGGGAATGTTAATTTTGATGACCTCTTCGCCCTTTACAATTCCTTCGCCATAGCAGCTGGTGCATTTCTGGGTAATAATTTTCCCTTCACCCCCGCATGCCGGGCAAACCGAAGAGGTTTGCATCTGTCCCAGAATGGTATGGGCTACACGCGTAACCTGCCCCCGACCGTTGCAGGTGGAACAGGTTGAATAGGAGGAGCCGTTCGCGGCACCGCTTGCATTGCAAGCCTCGCAGGGCAGGTATTTGTTGACCTTGATTTTTTTCTCGGCACCTTTAACAATTTCTTCTAAAGTCATCTTGACTTTAACACGAAGGTTGGTTCCATGGTTCACCTGGCGCCCCCTGCCTCTTGAGGATCCGCCAAATCCGCCGAATCCCATATCGCTGAATATGTCCCCGAAATGGGAGAATATATCATCCATATTCATGCCGCCGGCACCAAAACCACCTCCGCCATTTCCTAATCCTGCATGCCCGTATTGGTCATACCGGGCTTTTTTATCTGCATCTGACAAAACCTCATAGGCTTCAGCTGCCTCTTTGAATTTATCTTCAGCCTCCTTGTTTCCCGGGTTTTTATCCGGATGCCATTTCATGGCCTGCTGCCGGTAGGCTTTTTTTATCTCTTCGGGTGAAGCCCCCTTTGAAATACCCAGTATTTCGTAATAATCTCTTTTTGCCATATTTTTCTTTCCGGAATTAATCACCTACTACTACCTTGGCATAACGTATTACGCGGTCATGCAGGTAATAGCCCTTTTCAATCACGTCCACCACTTTCCCTTTTAGCTCCGGGCTGGCTACCGGAATCTTTGTCAGGGCTTCATGAATTTCACTGTCGAAGTCGACATTCATGCATTCAATTTCCTGCACACCGTTTTGTTTCAGAAAATCCCTGAAATTGTTGTAAATAAGTTCAATGCCAACTTTAACAGATTCAATATCACTTGTTTCTCTTATTGACTGCATCGCCCTTTCCAGGTTGTCAACCACGGGTAATATTTTGATCAGCACGTTTTCCCCTCCCATGCGGGTAAGGTCCATCTTCTCTTTTAATGTCCGTTTGCGGTAATTATCAAATTCAGCTGTTAATCTCAGATACTTATCATTCATCTCGATAAGTTTTCCGGCCAGCTCATCTAACTCCTTTTTATGCCCGCTAACAGCAAACTTCTTCTTCTTGTGGTTTTCTGTTCTCGGTGTTTCGGCCCCCTCAACGCTATAATTTTCCTGATCTTGCAGGTTGTCAGCTGTTTCGGGTGTGTTCAAGTCTTCTGAATCCATATTAGAATGGGCATTAATTTAGTTAATAAGTAACGTGGCAACCTCAAATTATTTGCCAATACAAAAGTCCGACAATATGGCAGTAATAAACGGTGCAATCAAATTCTCCGGATGGAAGCACCGATGGCATTCAGCCTGAGGTCAATTTCCTGGTATCCCCGGTCGATCTGCTCAATATTATGAATCACACTCGTGCCTTCCGCGCTCATGGCTGCAATAAGCAGGGCCACACCAGCCCTGATGTCAGGAGAAACCAGTGTGGCTGGCCGGAGCGGTAATTGCCTGTCCAGGCCGATGACGGTTGCGCGGTGAGGATCGCAAAGAATGATCCGGGCACCCATATCAATGAGTTTATCAACGAAAAACAGGCGGCTTTCAAACATTTTCTGGTGAATGAGGACGGACCCTCTTGCCTGGGTAGCCACCACCAGAAACACGGATAGTAAGTCCGGTGTCAGGCCTGGCCAGGGAGCATCGGCAATGGTCATGATCGACCCGTCCATGAATGTTTCGATCTCATAGTGATCCTGCGACGGAATGTATAAGTCGGTTCCCCTTTGTTCAAATTGAATTCCCAGTCTTGAGAATGCATGCGGGATCATTCCCAGCTGACCAGGTTGATATTGTTTGATGGTGATTTCTGAACGGGTGAGTGCAGCCAGGCCAATAAAACTGCCTATTTCAATCATGTCCGGCAGCACCCTGTGATCCGTGCCCATCAGTTCACCCACCCCTTCAATGGTCAGGAGGTTCGATCCGATGCCTTTGATAACCGCACCCATCCGGGTGAGCATCAGGCACAATTGCTGCACATAAGGTTCGCAGGCCGCATTAAAAATGGTGGTTGTTCCCGGTGTCAGGACGGCTGCCATAACCACGTTTGCGGTACCCGTCACCGAAGCTTCCTCCAGGAGCATGAATGCCCCTTTCATTTTTTTGCCGGAGATCACAAACTGTTCTCTGGCCGGATCATAAGTAACTTCTGCGCCAAGCTCGGCAAGTCCGTGGAAATGGGTATCCAGCCGCCGCCTTCCGATCTTGTCGCCGCCGGGCTGGGGCATGATCGCTTTTCCATATCTGGCGATCAGGGGGCCTACCAGCATTACCGACCCCCTTAAACGGGTCGACATCTTTCGGAAACTCTCGCTCTCCAGATAATCTATGTCCAGTTCTGCTGCACGAAATGACCAGGTAGAAGGATCCCGTTGTATGGTTTCTACCCCAATTTCACCGAGAAGTCTGATCAGATTCTGAACATCCAGAATTTCCGGAATATTGGTGATCGTGACTGTTTCCTTGGTGAGCAGTGTAGCACATATCACCTGCAGGGCTTCGTTTTTTGCCCCCTGCGGAGTCAGCTCTCCTTTCAGCTGACGGCCACCTGTGATCTCGAAAGTAGCCATAGGGACCGGTTAGTACCTTTTTTTAAATGCGTGATTTTGCTTCTGCGGATATTTTTTCCGGGTTACCACTGATTTTGGCGGAAGATCCTTAATCTCAGCCAGTACGGTACCTGGAGGGAGGGTCAGCCTGTCGCGCGAGAGTTCGCGCAAAGCCATAAGAATCAATTCATCCGTAACATTTTCTTTGTTCCAGGTCAGGTAGGAAATCTTCATATGATTCGCAATCTGACGGGTAAACTCGAATTTCTTTTCTTCATCAGTAATCAGGATGGCCTTTTCAATGAGCAATTCTGCAATCTTTCCATAATGACGGAACCGGATTTTGGAAACAGGGTAGGGAACCCGGTCCGGTTTGCCTTGGAAATAATCCATCGACGGCACCTCAAAAGGACTATCAATATCCAACTGAAAATCAGCAATCAGGTGAAGATGATCCCAGAGTTTATGCTTGTAATCACGATTGTCACGCAGCGTCGGATTGATATTGCCCATCACGTCAATAATTGTCTGTATAGCGACATTCCGCTCATTACGATCCGGAATATTTATGACATGATCCACCATATTCTGAACAATACGACCATATTCCGGCATCCGGAGCCGCTTCTCTTTTTTACTGTATTCCATTGATTTTACCTTGAATGTTGCAAAGGTACGGTTTTTTAAACACTTAGGACTTAATTATCTTCAGCCGGGCAAATTTCAATAGAAGTTGCTTGTTGCCAATATCTTTAAAAAATACCGTGGCCATGCGGTTTCCACCTTCTCCTTCGATTTGAATAACTTTGCCATTGCCGAATCTCGGGTGTGTTACCTCCATGCCCGATTGAATGGCAGCCGGATCATCCGGTTCAAAGTTCTCGTCGATTGTCGGTGCCGGACCGGTTTTTTTACTCACCGGAATAATTCTTCTGGCTGGCGGACGCGGCTGGCGGATAATTTCGGATTCTTCTTCATCCATCCCTCGTCCGCTGATCGTGCGTGTGGAGCTGCCTGGCATTTTCAGGTACCTGGGATCAATTTCCCTGATAAACCGGCTCGGACGGCAATCGATCAGATTTCCCCAGCGATAGCGTGTTTTTGAAAGTGTAATGGTCACCCGCTTCATGGCGCGGGTGATGGCTACATAAAACAACCGGCGCTCCTCTTCAATCTCCTTGGCGGAACCACTCGAGAACTGTGAGGGGAATAGTTCTTCCTCCACGCCGGCTATAAAAACAT
>JBBQOG010000255.1:0-5294 GCA_038330665.1 Bacteroidales bacterium | reverse complement strand
AATTTGATTTTGTCAGTCCGATCGATACCGTTGGAGAAGATTCCGCGATTCATAAATCGGTTTTGCTGACCAGTTCCACACAAAGCCGTATTGTGCGGGCCCCCATTCGGGTGTCCATGGACATTTTTGCCGAAAAGCTGGATCCCTCCAAATTCTCGCTACAGAACCTGCCGGTTGCCGTTATGATGGAAGGTGAATTTACCAGCCATTATAAGAACCGCCTCATGCAGGATCTTATTAATAACAGCGTTTTTAAGGTTTACGATAAAAGCCAGGTTCCAACGAAAATGATTGTGGTGGCGGATGGCGACTGTGCCCGTAATGTGGTGAAAATCAAGGATGGCAAAACTATGACCCAGCCACTGGGCTACGATCAGTATACCAACACAACTTTTGGAAACCAGGAGTTTTTATTGAATTGCGTAAATTACCTGCTCGATGATTCCGGTGTGATGGCACTCCGTAACCGGGAAGTAAAGGTCCGCCTGCTTGATGCAGTGAAAATCAAGAAGGAAAGGCAGTTCTGGCAAATGTTCAATGTTGGGTTGCCTGTTCTGATCATCCTTATTTTGGGAATGATTTATATGATGGTGCGAAAACGTAAGTATTCGAAATAGTATGAAGAAGAATGGAATTATTTTCGGTCTGGTCGTGGTACTGGGCATGGTAGCCTTTTTCCTGGTCACCCGTAACAGCAGCAGCTCTATTAAGCGTGAGCTCAGGGATTTTGCCGTGGAAGATACCGCATCGATCGACCGGGTCTTTATGGTAACGAAAGATAACCGGCAGGTGATACTCAACCGTGTGGGAGACCACTGGACAGTAAATGAAAAATACAAGGCGCGGCAGGATGCAATCGATATTTTGCTGAAAACCCTGAACCGGATCCGGATCAAATCGCCGGTTTCCAATTCCATGCTCGACAATTCCATCAAGATGCTGGCCACGCGAAACACCAAGGTGGAGGTTTATCATAAGAACAAGCTCATCAAAACCATATATGTGGGAGGCCCTACCCAGTACCAGATGGGCAACTTTATGATGCTGGAAGGTTCCTCGGTACCCTTTGTGGTGAACATTCCCGGATTTACCGGCTACCTGTCCACCCGCTTTTTTATTGAAGAAACCGGCTGGAGATCAACCGAAATCTTTGATTATAATTTTAATGATATCAAGTCGGTATCCATTGAGGATCCACAGGACCCCAAAGGATCCTTTCGTGTGGAGAGTCCGCAGGTGGGCCGCTATGAGGTCACCTCTCCCACGGGAGCCCAATTGCCGAATAAAATGGATACAGTGGCCGTGCGGTATTATATCAGCAAATTCGAGAAGCTGAATTTTGAGTTCTTTGCTGACAGCACCTCGTTAACAGTCAGGGACTCCTTGAAAACTGCTGCGCCTCTTAAAATTCTGACTCTCGAAGACCGAACCGGTAAATCAACGAAACTGATTACCTGGAGGCGTCCGGCAAACGGAAAGCTGGACCCCGATGGGAATCCGCTGGTATGGGACAATGAACGAATGTGGGCACTCCTCGATGGTGAATCCTGGGTGGTTGTCCAATATTATGTTTTCAATTCAATCTTCGTGAATTTCGACTATTTTGCGACCCCGGTTAATTGAATAATAAGTTGTTTATATTTAAGGCCGGGCATCGCTTCGCATCAACTGGTTTTTACTTATTTTAGAGGGCAAATCGATCAAATTGATTGTTAAACAGGAAAGAATTATGAAGTTTATCATTTCCAGCACCGATCTGTTATCACATCTGCAAGCCATCAGTCGTGTGATCAGTACAAAAAATTCCCTGCCAATACTGGATAATTTTTTGTTTCAATTGAATAACAGTGTGTTAGTGGTCACTGCATCCGACCTCGAAACCACCATGATTACCAGTCTTACATTGGAAAATTCCGATGGAGACGGCACAATCGCTATTCCTGCGCGAATTCTGATAGATACTTTAAAGGAATTCCCGGAACAGCCGCTCACCTTCGACATCAACCTGGATTCACTGGGTATCGATATCGTTTCCGAGAACGGAAAATTCAGTATTGTGGGTAAACCCGGAATCGATTTCCCGATTGTGCAGGGTCTGAAGGAGGACCGGCTCACCGAGGTTTCCTTCCCGGCGGAATCACTTGCCAAGGGGATCGGACGCACCCTTTTTGCTACAGCTGACGACGAACTGCGGCCGGTGATGAATGGAATTCTGATTGAAATCCGTCAGGACCATGTCACCTTTGTTTCATCGGATGCGCATAAATTGGTGAGATACAGAAGGAATGATATCAGAAGTGATAAGGATTCCTCCTTCATCCTGCCGAAAAAGCCAGCCAACCTGCTCAAGAATATTCTCCCAAGGGAAGAAAATGAGGTGAACCTGGCTTTCGATGAAAAGAATGCCATCTTCACCTTGTCGGAATATAAGCTGATCTGCCGCCTGGTGGAGGGAAATTATCCTGCCTATGAATCGGTTATTCCCAAGAATAATCCCAACAAGGTGTATGTTAACCGCGTCCTTTTTCTGAATACCCTTCGCCGGGTTTCGGTATATTCAAACCAGGCAAGCAATCTGGTTAAGCTTCAGTTGACTAATAATCAACTAATTGTATCTGCACAGGATATCGATTACTCGATTTCCGCTGTGGAAAAGCTGAATTGTCAGTACGGTGGGGATCCGATGGAAATCGGGTTCAAATCGCTGTTCCTTATTGATATTCTGAGCAACATTGTGGGCGAGGAAGTGATTGCGGAACTGGCAGATCCTACCCGTGCGGGTATTCTGGTTCCGAAAGAGGAGGAGTCCGAGGATGAAAACCTCCTGATGCTGTTAATGCCAATGATGATTAATACCTGATAATAGCCCCGCTTCGGCGGGGTTCTTTTTTTACGCTTATGACTAAAAAAAACTCCCAGGACGCCGGTCAGACCGGATTCCCGTTCATCAACATCCGTCTGAACCGTCCGATCGTCTTTCTTGATATCGAATCAACCGGCTTAAATATCGGAACCGACCGTATTGTGGAACTGGCACTGATTAAAGTGACCAGCGAAGGGGATAAAACCACGAAGACTTACCGGGTAAATCCGGAAATGCCCATTCCTGCTGAGGTGACGAAAATTCATGGGATCTCCGACAGCGATATCGCCGATGCACCGACTTTTAAAATGATTGCGGGAGAGGTGGCCACCCTGATCAGGGGTTGTGACCTGGGCGGTTACAATTCGGATAAATTTGATATTCCGATGCTTGCCGAGGAGTTTGCCCGTGTCGGCTATGATATCGACCTGAAGGAAAATAAATTTGTGGATGTGCAGGCCATCTTCTTTATGAAGGAACCCCGGAATCTTGCTGCGGCTTATAAGTTTTATTGCAATAAAGATCTGACCAATGCCCACTCAGCATTGGCCGATGTGGAGGCCACGTGGGAAATTCTTCAGGCCCAGCTTGAAAAATATTCCGATCTGGGCCGCACGGTAGATTCGCTTTCCGTGATTGGCCAGGGCAGTAAATTCGCCGATTTTGCCGGTCGTATTATCTTCAATGAGGCGGGAGAGGAAACATTCAATTTCGGTAAATTTAAAGGGCAGAAGGTCATTGATGTTTTCGCCCGTGAAAAGTCGTATTACAACTGGATGATGGATGGAGATTTTCCGGCTTATACGAAAAAAATCATTACCCGTATATACCTAAAACTCAGGGATTCCAAATAATGAAAATCATTGGCATCGGGCGGAATTACAGTGAACATGCAAAGGAACTCAATAACGCGGTTCCTACTGTTCCGATTGTTTTTATGAAGCCGGATACGGCTTTGGTGAAGGGAAACAAACCCTTCTTTTATCCTGATTTTTCCTCAGATATTCATCATGAACTGGAGATCGTGATTAAAATCTGCAGGGTGGGGAAGAATATACCTGAAAACTTCGCCGGGCGATATTTTGAGGAATTAACCGTGGGTATCGATTTTACCGCCCGGGATATTCAGCAAAAGTCGAAAGAAAAGGGGCACCCCTGGGAAACGGCCAAGGCATTTGATAATTCAGCGCCCATAGGAACCTTTGTCCCGAAGAATAAATTTCCAGACATCCATCAGGTGAATTTCGGACTGCACCTCAACGATCAGAAAGTGCAGACGGGCAATACGCAGGATATGATTTTTTCATTTGAATATCTGATTGCCTATGTTTCGAAATTCTTTACCCTGCAAATGGGAGATCTGATTTTTACGGGCACACCGGCCGGTGTAGGCGGGGTACACCCGGGCGACCATTTAGTGGCTGATATCGAAGGGGTGGTTCTGCTGGATTTCGAAATTAAGTAGTTTGGTCCAGTGTGGCCACGATCCTGTTGCACATATCCAAAGCTTCCTCATCGGTCATAACCAGCGGCGGGGCAATCCTGATGCTGTCCTTGCAAAAGAGGAAATAATCGAAAAGCAGGCCGTTCTCCAGGCTCAGCCTGAAAAATTGATCCACCCGGTCAGGCGAATCCAACTGTACGGCAAGTAAAAGCCCTTTTCCACGGATCTCACGGATCAGCGAGTGTTTCAGGCTTTTCCTGACCAGCTGTTCCAGGTCGCGGGCCCTTAACCAGAGCTGATCTTCCAGAATGAGCTGAAAGGCAGCCATCCCTGCCGCGCAGCTAACCGGGTGACCACCGAAAGTAGTGATATGGCCGAGAGCCGGGTGGTGGGTAAGGGCCCCCATGATTTCATCCGAAGCAATAAATGCCCCCAGTGGCATTCCTCCTCCCAACGCCTTCGCAAGTAGCAGTATATCAGGAACAACGTTTGAAGTTTCAAAAGCAAAGAGTGACCCGGTACGACCAAATCCGGTCTGGATTTCATCGTAGATCAAAAGAGAACCAACCTCCCTGCAGCGTTTTGAAAGGGCTTTTAGGAAGTCGGGATCCCCGGTAACAATTCCTGCCTCAGCCTGGATCGGCTCAATTATTACCGCCGCAGTGTTCGCTGTAATGGCTCTCAAACTATCCGAATCGTTGAACTCAAGAATTCGTATGGAGGGTAGGAGTGGGCGAAAAGCGGTTTTGTAGTATTCATTTCCCATGACACTTAGTGCGCCATGTGTGCTGCCATGATAAGCGTTTCTGAAACAAACCAGTTCATGCCTTCCCGTCACCCGTTTTGCCAGTTTCAGTGCTCCTTCAACTGCTTCGGATCCGGAATTAACAAAATACACCTTATTGAGATTTGCCGGTAGATTTTGTGATAGCAGCTGTGCGTACCGGACCTGTGGCGACTGGATCAGTTCGCCATAAACCATGGTGT
>JBBQOG010000254.1:0-5302 GCA_038330665.1 Bacteroidales bacterium | reverse complement strand
CTGGGACTGCGAAAGCCGCATCAAAGAGGTGCTTTCGCAACTGAAGATCGGCAATATGAACCAGCGGGTGGGGGAGTTGTCGGGTGGTCAGCGGAAACGCATCGCCCTGGCAGCTGTTCTGGTACCGCAGCCTGATCTGTTGATTTTGGATGAACCAACCAACCACCTCGACCTGGATATGATCGAATGGCTGGAAGAGTATCTGAGCCAGTCGTTTATCACTGTTCTGATGGTCACACACGACCGCTATTTTCTCGACCGCGTGTGCACCGAGATATTGGAGCTGAATGAAAAAACGCTTTATCGGTATAAAGGTAATTATCAGGTTTATCTGGATAAAAGACAGGAGCGTATTGAGTGGGATCAGAAACAGGCCGATAAGTCCAGTGCAGTGATGAAAAAGGAGCTCGATTGGGTTAACCGGATGCCCAAAGCCCGCGGGACGAAGCCCAAATACCGTATCGAGGCTTTCGAGCAGCTGCGGGAGGATTCCCGCAAGGAATACCAGGCTGAAATGGGGGATATCAGCTTTGCAACCAGGCGAATGGGCAAGAAAGTACTGGATATTTACAATTTGTCGAAAGCCTTCGATGAGCTGGTCCTTTTCACCGATTTCAATTATAAATTTCAGCGTTTCGAGAAGATCGGGATGATCGGCCCGAACGGTGTGGGGAAATCGACCCTGCTGTCGGTACTGACCGGTTCTCTCACACCCGATTCCGGCCGTATCGACGTCGGGGCAACCATCAGATTCGGGATTTACCGCCAGGAAGGAATTGAATTCAATCCTGACGATAAGGTCATTGACGTGGTCAGGAAGATTGCCGATGAAGTTGAATTGGGTCCGGGCCGGTCGATGAGTGCCACCCAGTTTCTCGAGCTGTTTCTTTTCCCCCGTGATGTTCAGTATGGCTATGTCTCAAAACTGAGCGGCGGTGAAAAGAGGAGGCTTTATCTGCTGACGGTGCTCATGACCAATCCGAATTTTTTGATTCTCGATGAGCCTACCAATGACCTGGACATTCTGACGCTGAATGTTTTGGAGGATTACCTGCTCCGGTTTGCCGGAAGCGTGATCATCGTTTCGCACGACCGGTATTTCATGGATAAGGTGGTCGATCACCTGTTTGTTTTCGAGGGGAATGGCAACATCCGCGATTTTCCCGGAAACTATTCCATTTATCGTGACCATAAGGAGGTGGAACGACAGCAGGCCCTTCGCGAGGCACCTGTCAGGGAGAAGAAATTAAAGCCCAAAACCGAACCGGCGATACGGAAGCTAACTTATAAGGAACGTACCGAGTTTGAAGCCCTGGATAAAGAGATCGCCGCACTGGGTGCAGAGCGCATCGCTATCGAAAGTGCCCTCAGTTCCGGAAATACTCCGGCAGAAGAATTGCACCGTTTGAGCCTCCGGATCGGTGAAGTGATCAGCCTGCTCGACGAGAAAGAGATGAGATGGCTGGAGTTGAGTGAAATCGGCGACCTCTCCTGACCTATGCTTCAACCTGCAAAATAGGCTTCCAGCTCTTTCAGTGTACTCTCATTCTTCATCATATCGTAACGGATTTCGCCCCGTTCCAGGATCATGATCCGGTCGCAGACCTGGTTAACATGATTCAGATCGTGGCTCGAGATGAGCAGCGTGGTTCCGTGGGTCTTTTTCAACTCATTCAGGATACGGATCAATCGTAGCTGGGTGGAGGGATCCAGTCCGTTGAAGGGTTCGTCGAGGACGATGATTTCGGGTTTCGCGATCAGGGCTGCGGCCACACCGATCTTTTGCTTGTTTCCGTGCGAAAAATCCCGAATGTATTTCTGCTTTCCCAGAATTTCCCCGGCAAAGAATTCATCATAATCCTGATAAAATTGTTTCAGGTCGCCTACCGACAATCCGTGAACCTGACTCATAAATTCGAAATATTCTTCCGGGGTAAGGAAGTCAATCAGGAACCGGGAATCCAGATGAGCGCCGGTATAGAATTTCCATTCGGTGGTCCCTCTAACATCTTTATCTTTTGATTTTATCCAGCCCGAATTGGCACGGATCAAATCCAGTAGCAAACGAAAAAAGGTTGTTTTGCCGGCTCCGTTATTGCCAACCAGTCCAAAGCTTTCGTTAGGCCTGATGGTAAGGGATGGGATCGACAGAACCGTTGTTCCGCCGTATATTTTGGTTAAATTTTTAACTTCAATCATGAGTATATTTTTAATCTTTATTATTCTCTGAATCCTTTGGCCATTGCATACCTGTTTTTCATAAACTGCTTCGTCACGATCCCCATGAGGGTCTTATTCAACAGCAGGCCGCTTACTCCAATCAATGCGATCATCGCATATCCCAATTCCGGCACCTTGTAATATTTGAATGGTAAGAACACCAGCACAGGAAAAATAAACCCCGGTATCATCGATAACCATTGGGCGGCGCCCATACCCTGGTAATTGAAGCTGGCACTCCGGCTGAGATCCATGCTTTTGGTGCTGAAAGTGGATACGAAGATCATCACAAACGGAAGGAAACCAATATTATACAGGAAGGTGGCCGTATTGATCAGCAGAATGTTGTAGCCGTACAAAACATAGGGAATGGTGAGTACATAACAGATGCCTGACATGGTGACGGCGAGCAGGTATTTGGCGCGTATATACTGTTTAAAATCAGTATAATTAGCCAGTATATTGTCGAAATGTCCACTCTCATAACTGAAACAATAGTTCAGATAGCTGATCATGATTCCGCCGGTCATGAAAATCCCGATGAAAACCAGGGCCGCACCGGGTGCCGCCAGATTTTCCTTTTGGTAAAGCATCAATCCGTATAAAAGAAAGACCGGTGACATATAGAAAGTGGCACGAGTACGCTTGTGTCGCCACAATAATCTGATATCCAGAGATATAAGGTGTCCAATAATTCCTTTGGATTTCAGGTAGCGCATTTCCCCGACCGATCCTGCTGTTGCCGTCTTCCGGATATTTACTTCATCCGGGTAGAGGCGCCCCTTGAGAAAGAAATAATTAACCATATACGCCAGAATCATGCCCGCCAGGGGTATAGCCAGCATGATTGGGTTCTTCATAATACCCATCATTAAAGACTCTGACAGAGCCGAAAGGGAGAAAACCTTCAGGCCATCGAGCGCAAGAAGCCCTATGAGCCCGACTATGAAGATTACCACTACCCAGGCTTTATGGGCAAGTTGCCTTTTTACGTAAGTGGCCAGGAAATTGTTGGCAAAAACCATCAGGATCATGGCCAGGATCCAAACCAGCGCAGTAGCGGTAGAATAGGCTGGCACAATGATTTTGAACGCAAAGGGGATGAAAACCAGCCATGACAGGAAGTTGCCGATATTGAAAATGGATTTCGATGCCACATAGTGCACGAGGGCTGATTTCCGGATGGGAAGCACGAGATAGGCCTCCAGATTCAGAACCGGAAGGGATTGTACCATAAAGCGCATCAGGAACTCCACTCCAAAATAGTAGAGGACAATACGGTTGAACACCAAAACCGGATCCTCATCCGGCGCCGCGGCTTCGAAAAGTTTATCGATAAAGAGTCCGAGCATCACCAGATACGAAAGCATCAGCAGGAGTAACAGCCCCATGATAATGTTCATCGCGATCTGCTTTTGCCAGAAGCTGGAGCGGGTGGTCTCTTTAATTTGGTGGGAAATGAACCATTTAAGTACCATAGTTTAAAATAATATGCAAACGGGTTTGTTGATTTTCAAATGTTTACCGGTCTCTTTTAATTTTCCGGTTCCGGGATCCAGGGAAAAGACCTGAACCGAGCCGGAGTTCTGATTGGCGGCCAGAAGAAATTTTCCGGAGGGGTGGATGGCAAAGTTCCGGGGAGTCTTTCCCAGCGTTGGCTGGTATTGTATCGGGGATAAATGAGTCATGCTTGGATCGAGAGCATATACTGCAATGCTGTCGTGACCCCTGTTCGATGCGTAAACAAATCGTCCGTTCGGATGAATATGCACATCGGCGCAGCTATTCTCCCCGATGAAACCATCCGGAATGTTTGACTGGGATTGCAGGGAAGTCAGGATGCCATGCATGGCATCGTAAGCTAACAGCGTGATAGTCGAGTTCAGTTCATTCACCACAATGGCATGCTTTCCATCACGGGTAAAGGTGAAATGCCTGGGACCGGCACCCGGTTCGGTTTGAAAAAAAGGTGTTTTTGCCGGGGTAAGTTTTCCGGTTTTATCATCAAAACTGTAGATCATGATTTTGTCGAGACCCAGGTCACAAACCATGGCAAAGCGGTTGTCGGGCGACAGGTTAACGGAGTGGGCATGAGGTGCTCCCTGCCGGGCTGCATTAACTCCTTTGCCGGAATGCTGCACCATTTCTATCGGTTCCCCAATACGGCCATCATCCAGGAGGGGTAGTACGGAGGCATTCCCGCCGGAATAATTGGCCACCAGGATAAATTTTCCGCTGCGGTCGATCGAAAGGTGACAGGGGTCGGCTCCGAGACTGGGCCTGGAGTTCAGGTACGTAAGCCGGCCTGTTGAGGAATCCCGGAGGAAGGCACTAACCGCACCGGAGGCTTTGCCTTCGAAATCAGCTGTTTCGTTGACTGAATATACCAGGGTCCGGGATTGATTCATCACCAGAAAGGAAGGATTTTCAACGCCTTTGCAAATTCCAGACTGATTAATTGATCCTTCTTTTGGATCCAACCGGCATACCGGAATCCCTTCTTCAGGAGCAGCGGTATAACACCCTATATAAAATAGGTTAGAGGTGTTCTCCGGATTCGGTGCGGATGCCGCCGCTTGTTGACGAATTACGGTGGCACCGATTGCTCCGGCTGCTATCTGCTTAAAAAAAACCGATCTCTTCATGCGGTATAAAGATATTCTTTTGACCGGTCATGACAAGCTAACCGGAACGGTTAATTTAAGTAACTGTGACTATCCGCTGGCAGGAGTTTTTGTCACTTAGGTGCTCTATTGGGGATTACTATAAGCGTTTCGCCTAATTTTGTACCTTTGAGAATGATACAAACTGACAATAGGAGCCATCGCTCCATTTTAAGGGGACTGGCCCGTCAGGCCATGACCGACAGGGGACTTCTTCCTGATTTTTCACCTGAAATTATATCCGGAGTCGAAGCGCTGAAACCGGCGCCAATCGAAAAGGATCTGGCCGATTTAAGAAAGCTTCGCTGGTGTTCTATTGATAACCATGATTCCCGCGATCTGGACCAGCTAACAGTCGCTGAATCCTTATCCGATGGAACGGTACGGGTGTGGGTAGCCATCGCCGACGTGGATGCGCT
>JBBQOG010000253.1:0-5318 GCA_038330665.1 Bacteroidales bacterium | reverse complement strand
ACAAAAAGTGTAGTGAATGATCTTGGAACCAATAAGAAAGACAGGGACTATTTTATCATGGGTCAGATGCATCCCTTCGTTAGCAATCCCTATATTTCGCCCGATGATAATGTAGCGGGAATTGCCTATTCCTGTCCTATTTATTCACCGGATGCCAATAAAAAGGTGATCGGGGTCCTCGTCATTCACCAGTCCACCGAAGCTGTGATTAATAAGAGCGCCAGTTTGGGCAATGGTTTGGGATTAAACAAGATTACCAACGATTCTGATGGGCTTGGTAAAACCGGGGAAACCTACCTGGTGAATCAGGATGGGTTAATCCTGTCGACCTCCCGTTTTGGGATGGATATCTTTCTGAAGAAGAGCATAGACAAAGAAACCATGGATAAGCTGGAAACAGATTTTCAGTCAACCGGCTATAAAGATTACCGGGGCATCAAAACAGTTGGGCAGGCCGCAAAAATCGCCGGCACCACCTGGAATCTCATTGGGGAATTCGACTACGACGAGGCCTTTGCACCAGTCGCCAGGCTCGGGAACCTGATGATTATCCTGGGATTGATTATCCTCGTAATCGTATCTTTCTTCGCCTTTATTATTGCGCAGTATTTTACCCGACCGATCGTGCACCTCACCGGTGTTGCCAGGGCCATGTCATTGGGCGACCTGAACCAGAAGGTTTCGGTCACCATCAGGGATGAAATCGGTCAACTGGCCGAGTCGTTTGAAACCATGCAGAAAACCATGCTCGAGAAGGCGGAACAGGCCAGGATGATTTCGGAGGGGAATTTGCTGATCGATGCAAAGCCCATTTCTGACAAGGATATTATGGGGTTATCCTTCCAGACTATGGTCTATCGGTTGAGGGATCAGCTGAAGGATATCAGTGATGGAATTAGTGTGCTGGCTTCCTCTTCCAGTGAAATTATGGCTTCTGTTACCCAGCTGGCTTCAAGTTCATCAGAGACGGCCACTTCGATAGGAGAAACGACCACCACAGTTGAAGAGGTTAAACAAACTGCCCTGGTGTCGAACCATAAGGCAAAGGCTGTTTCAGACAATGCGATGCGTTCGGCCGAAATCTCAAAGGACGGGATGAGGGCGATTTCCAATACCATTGAGGGGATGAACAAAATCAAGACACAAATGAGTGGTATTGCCAACATGGTGGTGAAGCTGAGCGAACAGAGCCAGACGATCGGAGAGATCACCGCCACGGTAAACGAACTGGCCGAGCAGTCGAACCTGCTGGCCGTAAATGCCGCCATCGAAGCAGCCAAGGCAGGGGAACAGGGCAAAGGGTTTACGGTAGTGGCCCAGGAAATCAAGATGCTTGCCGACCGGTCGAAAGAAGCCACTGCGCAGGTCAGGAATATCTTGCGTGAAATTCAGAAATCCATCAGTTCAGCCGTGATGGTTACTGAAGAGGGAGGGAAAGCGGTTGATGAGGGATTAAAACTGACAAATTTATCGGGCGATGCACTCCGGATGCTTTCAGAAAGTGTTGCCGATGCCGCGAATGCTGCCATCCAGATCACCGCATCCAGCCAGCAACAGCTGGAGGGAATGGACCAGGTAGTACTGGCGATGGAAAACATTAAAGAGGCCAGCCTGCAGTCGGTTACCAGCACGCAACAATCCGTTGAATCCGTGAATGAACTTCAAAAAGTAGGACAGAAGCTGAACGAATTAATCAAACAATACAAACTTTGAGATGGTAAGCCGGGATGAATTTTTAAAGAAGCTGCGTGAAACTTTCCGGGTGGAAGCATCCGAAGGGCTGAACCATATTACGGCCAACCTGATCAGCCTTGAAAAGGGACCTTCTGAATCGAGAAGGACTGAGCTTATTGAGGCAACCTTCCGTGAGGCCCACAGTTTGAAGGGTGCTTCGCGTGCGGTGAATATTGCTGAGATTGAAACGGTTTGTCAGGCACTCGAGAGTGTATTTTCAAGTTTAAAGACAAAAGCCCGGAGCCTGGATCCGGACCTGTTCGATCTTTTTCATCGGGCGGTGAATCTCCTCAACGACCTGCTCGCGGTGGCGGACAGTGAATACAGCGATGAGATTCGTTTGCGGGTATATGAACTCGTGGATGATCTGGGCCGTGAAGAAAATGTGCAGCCTGCGGCGGGCCAGGGATCGGTGAAGGAACCCGTAGTGGCTCGTGCACCTGCCCCGGTGAGTGTTCCTGTAGTTCTGACGGAACCGGAACCGGCGCCGATGGTGGAACCCGAGGTTAAACCCGGCGCACCGAAAACCGATTCAACGGTCCGGATTTCTCTGGAAAAACTCGACAGCCTCCTGTTCCAGGGAGAAGAAATGCTCTCTACGAAGCAAACCTTTAATTTTTTCAATAAGGGACTGGTAACTTCCTCAGGAAAGCTGAAAGTTTGGACCCGCGAATATGCCGAAGTTCTTCCGACAATGCAGGACCTCAATGGCGAAATCGCGTGCAAAAGGACCCTTCAGTTTATGGAATGGACCGCATCCCTGCTGAAAACACTTGAGGATGACCTCGTCAAACTACGGAAGTTAACAGTACTGGAAAGCTTCAATACCGGTATTAAAGTGGATGCATTGCTCGGGGAGATCAAAAAAATCATGTCGGTTCCCTTTTCAACGATACTCGACGTTTTCTCGAAAGCGGCACGCGACCTGGCAAGGGACCAGGGAAAAAAAGTGGCGGTGGAGATCACAGGCGATGGAATTGAAATCGACCGGAGGATACTGGAGGAGATCCGCAGTCCGTTGATGCACCTCCTGAGGAACAGCATCGACCATGGGATCGAAATGCCGGAAATCCGGATAAAGCATAATAAACTTGCCACAGGTACGATTAGGGTGGCGGTCGAACGTCTCGAGAGCAACCGCGTCGAGATCACGATAAGCGATGATGGGGCGGGGATTAACCTGGCGAAACTGAGAAGGATCCTGGTCAACCGGGGGGAATTGTCTGAATCCGAAGCTGCCGACATTCAGGAGCCGCAATTGCTCGGTTATCTTTTCAAATCAGGCATTTCGACCCGGGAAATGATTACCGATCTCTCCGGAAGGGGACTCGGGTTGGCCATTGTTCAGGAAAAAATTGAACAGTTGGGCGGAACCGTCCGCTTGAATAACAGGCCGGATCAGGGAACTGACTTTGTCATTGAGATCCCCCTTTCGCTGATCACTTTTAGGGGCGTTCATGTGCGTGTCGGGGAGCAGGAGTTCATCGTGCCGACCTCCAAGATTGAGAAGGTGATCCGTATGGAAAAGACCGGCGTGAAAACCATTGAAAACAAAGCGACCATCCATCTCGGCGACAGGATTATTCCATTGGTGTATCTTTCAGATATATTGAAGATTGGCTTCAAGGCTACGGATCATACACACCTCCTTTTGCTGATCCTGGGTACCGGGCAAAACTCGGCAGGATTCATTGTCGATGAAATTCTGGACGAAGAGATGGTGCTGCTGAAAAAATTCAACAAGCATCTCCGGCGGTTACGCCATATTGCCGGTGCAACGGTACTGGGTTCCGGTAAAGTGATACCGGTACTTAATGTTTCAGACCTCACCCGTGTTGCGCTGAAAGAAGGTGCCCAGTCGGTGAATGAGAAAATGCATACCGAGGTGGAGGAAAAAAGGTCCATCCTGGTGGTCGAAGATTCCATCACTTCCCGAATGCTTTTGAAAAATATTCTGGAATCGGCCGGTTACCGGGTAACTACTGCTATTGATGGAGTGGAAGGCTACACGCGCCTTCGGGAAGAGCCGGCTGATCTCGTGGTGTCGGATGTGGATATGCCCAGAATGAACGGACTGGACCTTACCGCGAAAATCCGGTCTGATAAAAGCCTGTCAAATATCCCGGTTGTGCTCGTAACCTCACTGTCGAAGCGCGAAGATCGTGAACGCGGAATGGAAGTTGGAGCCAGTGCCTATATTGTAAAGAGTAATTTTGATCAGAGCAACTTATTGGATGTGATTGAACGCCTGATCAAATAAACCAGCAACTTTTATTATGATAAATGTATTGATTGTCGAGGATTCACGGGTCGTAAGTGAATATCTGTACTACATTCTCAGCAAGGATCCTCAGATACAAGTGATCGGTAATGTCAGCAACGGAAAGCTTGCGGTTGAGTTCATCAGGGACCATAAACCGGATGTGATCACGATGGACATTGAAATGCCCGTGATGGATGGGCTGGAAGCCACCCGAATAATCATGTCAACAACCCCGATCCCTATATTGATTGTTACGGCAAGCCGGAACACCCAGGAGATATCCACTTCCATCGAAGCATTGGCAGCCGGGGCCCTGGCAGTTATTGAAAAACCGGTGGGAATTGGTCATCCGAAGGAGGCCGAGCTGGCCCGGAACCTGATTGGCATGATCAAACTGATGTCGGAAGTTCATGTCATCGCGCGCAAACCCAAGCCCTCTCCAAAACCTGCCATTACAGCCCCGCCGGCGAAGGACCGGATCATTGTGAAGCCGGGGGAATTACCTGAAGTAATCGCCATTGGCGTTTCTTCCGGTGGCCCCCAGGCACTGAAAATCGTTTTTGCCGGGTTAACGAAACGGTTTCCGGTACCGATTGTCGTGGTTCAGCATATCACCAAAGGGTTCCTCCAGGGCATGGTGGACTGGCTAGGAAATGGGTTGGATATTGCCGTTAAAATTGCCGAAGATGGGGAGTATCTGCTCCCCGGCCAGATATACTTTGCTCCGGATGGATTTCATACGGGTGTGTCCCGGGCTTTGCGTATTCGTTTGGAAACCAATGGAAGCAAGAGTGGTTTTTGCCCGTCAGTCGCTCACCTATTCCAGAGCATTACTGCTGAATTCGGAAACCGTTCCATGGGAATCCTGCTAACCGGGATGGGAAGCGATGGAGCGCACGAATTGAAAAATCTTCGCGATAGTGGCGCTATAACCATTGCACAGAGCAAGGAAAGTGCGCTCATATTCGGAATGCCGGGAGTGGCGATACAGTTGGGTGGAGCCACCTATGTCCGCAGTGCAGAGGAAATTTGTGCACTACTTAAAGATATGGAAATGAATGCAGTGAAAAAATGATCCGATGATCCCCACCAAAAAGAAGATCCTGATCGTTGAGGACAGCCTGACTCAAGCTGAGCAACTTAAATTCATGCTTGAGGATAATGAGTATGAGGTTTTTCACGCACTTGACGGTGAGGCTGCCTTACGAGCGCTGGAAGACATGCTTCCGGATTTTATTATCAGCGATGTCGTCATGCCCGGAATCGACGGTTATCAGTTTTGCAAGAGGGTCAAATCAAACCCCAAATACAAAGAAACACC
>JBBQOG010000252.1:0-5325 GCA_038330665.1 Bacteroidales bacterium | reverse complement strand
AATTGAAAGGATCGCCGGTAATCCTGAAGGAAGCCATGGTATACCTAAAAGAATCCCTGGAGGCAAAATCAAAAGTTCCCGGGATTGGGAAGCAGGATTTCATTTCAGTAATAAGCAATATCGGGACCTGCTACCAGTACCTCGGGAGAACCGACAGCGCCAGAATTTATTTTCAGAAGGCTTTGGACCTTTCCTTGCAAACCGGACAGGAATCATCAAAATTTTACGGGAACCTGGCCATACTCTGGGGAAATCAGGATCAATATGACCTGGCATTAAAATATTTTCAAAAAGCCTTGAACAGCCTTGACTCAATGTGTTCAGCGACTGATCTGGGATCAAACCCGCGCGTAGAGGAAGCGACTTCGACACTGGCCGATTTCACGGCCTTTAAAGCACATAGTTTTCAAAGACGGTACACTATTTTTCATGATCCCCGGGATCTTGCCGAAGGGCTGAACTCATTCATGATTGCCCTCGAAATGATAGATACCCTGCGTTTCCTGCGCTCTTTTGAAAGCAAACCATTTATCTCATCTGAGGCCAAAATCCACTTCTTTAATGCACTCGATATGTCGCTCGATCTTTATGAGCGGACGGGTAAAAAAGAGTATTTAAACCAGGCATTCCTGCTGTCAGAAAGGAATAAATCGGCTACGCTAAACGAATTCCTCCGAAGCAACAAGGCACGGGAAGCATTGGGTTCACTCGCACCCTGGATCATCTACGAAGATAGCCTGAAAGAAGTGATCAACAATCTAAAGTCCGAAATCATCAGGGTAACCCCGTTCAACAAAACCATCCCCCAGATAGCAGATTCTCTTCAAAACCGGCTCCTGTGGCTGGAGGATAATTTGAAAACCACTGAAACCAAAGCCAGGAAGGAAAACCCGGATTTTTTCAGAAATGTCTATTTTAATAAGGGGTATCC
The DNA here is from genome assembly GCA_038330665.1 of Bacteroidales bacterium. GTDB lineage: Bacteria > Bacteroidota > Bacteroidia > Bacteroidales > UBA12481 > UBA12481. Next base: position 4,394 of record JBBQOG010000252.1, on the reverse strand, counting down.
CCTCGATACACTCCGGAAATTGCTTAATCCGGGCGAGGCTATGGTGGATTACACGGTTGCCCACAACAACTGGGTGGGTCAGGATTATATGATTGTGATGGTTCTTACTCAGGACACCCTGTATACCTTCCGTGATACCTTACCGAAACAATACAAGGATGATATCAGGACTTTCCTGTCGACCATCACTTCCTATGTGGACAATAAAGTGTTTAACGATTTTATACAGTCGTCAAATCTGATGTACCGCTATTTCTTTGAATCCATCGATAAGATTCCGGGAATCAGCAAGTTAATATTACTCACCGACGAAGAGCTGGGTTTTCTACCCTTTGAGGTATTTGTGACGGATACACTTAAGCCCAAAGGATCCGATTTCAGAAAATTACATTATCTGAACCGGAAATATGTAATCTCCTATATCTCCTCACACGAGCAATTTCATCAGTTCAGGACCAAACCAAACAGAAAGGAAAAAGCTACGGTCTTCGGATATGCTCCTTTCGTTGACCGGGGAATACGGTTGGATTCATTTAACTTGCTTCCACTCGATAATTCGAAGGAGGAAATAAACCCGGTATCCGAAAAGTTCAGATCCAGAATTCTCATTGATAATCAGGCTGATGAGAATTCATTACGACGAGCCTTCAAAAAGAATTCGGTCATTATACTCTCCACTCATGGAATCATGGATGAAAAGAATCCTATGGAATCCCGACTTTTAATGAGTCCGGATCAGACTGACGGAAGCTTATACCTGTTTGAAATTCTGTCACTTAAGATCAATTCAGAAATGGTGGTATTAAATGCATGTAATACCGGAAAGGGAAAATTGCAGCCCGGAGAAGGCATCTTGAGTGTGGCCAGAGGATTTCAGTTTGCAGGTGTACCCACCGTGATTACCACACTTTGGCCGATTGATGACCGTTCATCAGCCACCATCATGAAATTCTTTTTCCAAAACCTTTCCAATGGGATGGACCAGGGTCAGGCGCTCATGCAGGCGCGCAACCGATACATTGACCAGTCATCCAAAGCAAATGGGGCTCCCTATTTCTGGGCCGGACAAGTTCTTATCGGTGATCCCGGCCCGATTCTCATCCAGCATCGCACCGATCCATTGATTTTCATCGTGCCAATTTTATTGATGGGTCTCCTGTTGCTTTTGTTCTTTTATTACAAAAAGAAGAGCTAATCCGCGGTGAGACTTGAATCTATAAAAAAAAAACTTAGCTTTGCTCACCAAAAAATTAGCAAACAAGTTTTCTAATCCATTTACCAGTAATTAAGGGAGTTATGAAAGTATATCAGACGAATCAAATTCGGAACCTTGCACTGTTGGGCAATTCGGGGTCAGGAAAGACCACCCTGGCCGAATCACTTCTTTTTGACGGAGGGGTTATCAGCCGCAGAGGAGATGTTGGCACCAAAAACACAGTTTCAGATTGCCAGGAAATTGAGCACGAGCGAGGCAACTCAGTTTATGCAACAGTTCTGTATACTGAATACAAGGATTTTAAAATAAATATCATCGACACTCCGGGAGCCGATGATTTTGTAGGCGCCACCATTGCCGCACTGAGCGTAGTGGAATCCGCCCTGCTGCTTATCAATGCGCAGAACGGTGTGGAAACCGGAACGGAATCCCTGATGCGCTATACCAACAAGCACCAGAAACCGGTGATTTTGGTCATGAACCAGCTGGATCATGAAAAGGCGCATTTCGACAAGGCCGTGGAGAGTGCCCGCGAGGCTTTCGGACAAAAAGTAGTAGTCGTTCAGTATCCGATGAACGAAGGTGTCGGTTTTGATACGGTCATTGATGTGATCCGCAAAAAAGCCATAAAATATCCTGTTGGCGGAGGGGCTCCGGTTGAATCCGAAATTCCTGCCAGCGAAACCAAAAAAGCTGATGATTATCTGGCTCGTCTGATTGAACTGGCCGCTGAGGCTGACGAAAGCCTGATGGAGATATTTTTCACCAACGATACCCTTACGGAAGAAGAACTTCGTTCCGGTTTAAAAAAAGGGATCGCAGACCGGGGTATTTTCCCGATTCTTTGCACTTCCGCAAAAAATGTTCAGGGCACCCAGTCCCTCTGTGATTTCATTATAAATTACGCTCCGGCACCAGACGTGGCAACCTATAAGTTTAAAAACGGTCAGGAAATCAAGGTTGGCCAGTCCGGTCCCAATATCCTTTTCGTCTTTAAGACCTTTACCGAACAACACCTGGGTGAGATCAACTTCTTTAAAGTAATCTCAGGCAAGTTGACCGAAAGTCTGGATTTATTGAACCTGAATACCAATGCCAAGGAGCGGGTTTCACAGATTTTTGCAGTCGCCGGCAAGGGCCGTCAAAAAGTGGAAACCATGTTTCCCGGTGATATCGGAGGAACAGTTAAACTGAAGGATACCCGCACCTATACGACTCTCGCCGACAAGACAGTGGATTCCCCCATTTTGCCGATTGAGATGCCAGAACCAAAGTTTCGTGCTGCCATCAAAGCAAAGGAAGAAACTGACGACGAGAAACTGGGAGAAGCCCTTCACCGTTTACACGAAGAAGACCCATCGTTGTTGGTGGAATATTCAAAAGAACTCAAGCAGATCATTTTACACGGACAGGGGGAATATCACCTGAATATTGTAAAATGGCTTCTCGACAATACCTTTAAGATCCCGACCGAATATCTTGCGCCAAAGATTCCGTACCGGGAAACGATCACGAAAGTTGCACAGGCTTCATACCGGCATAAAAAACAATCGGGCGGCTCCGGCCAGTTCGGAGAAGTTCATATGATTATCGAACCTCATGAAGAGGGAGTAGCAGAAAAAACGCTTTTCAAGATTGATGGCAAGGATATGCAGCTTTCGATTCGTGGCAAGGAAGAGATTCCCCTGGATTGGGGCGGGAAACTGGTTTACTACAACTGTATCGTTGGGGGATCCATTGAAGCACGTTTTATTCCTGCCATCCAAAAAGGTTTGATGGAAAAACTGGAGAACGGTCCTCTAACCGGTTCGTATGCACGGGATATCAGGGTGTTTGTTTACGACGGAAAGATGCACCCGGTTGATTCCAACGAAATCTCCTTCCGCCTGGCGGGTGCAAAAGCTTTTGCTGAAGCATTCCGCAAAGCGGGTCCGAAAATTATGGAGCCAATTTATGATGTTGAGATTCTGGTACCAAGCGACCGGATGGGTGACGTGATGAGTGACCTTCAGGGAAGGCGTGCGATGATTCAGGGCATGAACTCAGAAGGCCGTTATGAACACCTCAGGGTTAAGGTTCCATTAGCAGAGCTCAACAAATATTCGACCACTTTAAGTTCACTCACGAATGGAAGGGCAACCTATACCATGAAGTTTAGTGAGTATGCATTATGTCCGCCGGATGTTCAGGAAAAACTCCAGGCTGCTTATACTGCTGATGACGAAGAATAAATCGAAGAGACTCAAAAAAAAGAGGCTGTCTTATAAAGGCAGCCTCTTTTTTTTATCGGATCAGGGTCAGGAAGCCCGTGTACTTTTTCTTGTTTACCTTCTCAGCACCCGGATAGGATCTGTCATCATAACCAGTGGCAAGGATTACGTAAAAATAGGTTCCGTCAGGCGACTCCTGCCCGGTATTCATGTATTTCCCGTTCCATCCACTCTCCAGTGTCCGGGGATCTGTCCATTCGTAAACCACTTTGCCCCATCGGTTCATGATCACACCTGAAAAGGTTTTAAGGGAAAGTGCCTTCACCTGAAAATAGTCGTTGGCACCATCTCCGTTTGGGGTAAAAACATTAGGTATTTCCAACAGAGAAGAATCCACCCGGATCAGATCCTCGGAGGTATAAACGTAACGACACTGTTCGTAACGGGTTACCATACGGCACAGATATTCACCGGGACGTTCAAGTGTAAAGGTGGGGGCTTTGGTACTATCCAGCAGTGTAAATGCGGTATCAGGGTTATTTATCTCGCGGAATTTCCAGGTGAAATCATTCATAGAACTCTCAAATCCGCCATTTGACGAGGAATCGATCTCCATTTTGATTTCCAGCGGAGCCTCACCAGACCTCGGATTTACCGTGAAAGAAGCATAGACACCATAAAGCGTCAATGTTGTATCGCTGTAACAACCAAAGTTATCCCGGACCCTGAAAATATAATTGATATTTCCTTTATCCAGTGGAGGTTTTGTTGTGGCAATTCCATTACTGTTTGAACCTTCCACCACGCCCAGCCCTGACCAGATATAATCAGCCTCCCGGAAAGTGTTTACGAAGGGGAATGTATCTTTGGTCCATGGTACCGGCTTCGCAAACCCAACCAATCCAACCGGATTACCGCTACACAAGGAAGCCTGATCCGACCGTGTTCCAACAAAGGAGGGCTTGACC
>JBBQOG010000251.1:0-5327 GCA_038330665.1 Bacteroidales bacterium | reverse complement strand
TTACCGCAATTATTGGGTGCATGTGATGGCGCAGCGAAGAAGCAGCCGCGGTGAATAGGCGAATGCCGGGATTGCCTATGCTTATCAAGAACCATTAGTGCATTAAACACTATAAGGTATTTGATTGCGGATATTCATATTACTTTTTTCTTTTTTTTCTTTTTACTAATTTTTGCCTTCTGCCTTCTGCCTTTTGCCTTTATTCCCAGCCAAGAGCTCCTTGTCATCCCGGCGCAAGCCTGATGTTGCTAATCTTAATAAAGAAATCGGTAGGACCCGTGGGTCGATCCCGATGATTCAGGAAGCATTCCCGGTTAGGGGAAAACGGACTATTCCTCAATGCCGGCGGACCCGTGTGTCCGCATCTTTATCAATAGTGGACCGGTCTGTAGGGGAGGAGCCGTGGCTCCTCCCGGATAAATAGAAATTGAAAGCTTATCGTTTTTAAGACCGAAGGAAAGGTATGTGTCCAATGAAATTTCACTAATTTTGTATGATTACCTATTCAAATATGCCGAAAATAGCAACATATAAGTTCCTAACCTTTTTCATCTTTGCTTCCGATGCCTTAAACGAGATGCCTCACCTGCACATTGCCAAAGAGAAAGGAAATCGACAACGATCAGCTAAAATATGGCTTACAACTATTGAGATCTCAGACCGTGGAACTTTATCCGACCCCGATTTGAATCAAGCAATTAAAATAATCATGACAACTTCACTTAAGAATAAACCCATGAGTATTGAAAAAGTACTCTTTAATTTGCCCGGAAAAAATGTACGATAGTAGATGATAGGACGATTCTGTTTTCATACAGCGATTCTGTATATCACCTTGAGGATTTTATGGGTCTGGAAGGAATTTGGAGGCAGCGGTAATCGGTTTTGCTTTTTGGGAATCGCCATCCGGACATGAAAAAAGCTTCATATTTCATTGAAATTACCGCGGATTGCTGAATTCTTTTGATTAAATTTGAGTGTGTTCCCCCACACAAACTGCTACCAGCAAAATGACTGATCGTTACAGACATGAAAAACTTACCCTGTTTTGTTGGCTAATCCTTGTTCCATTGATCCTCATTCGGTGCGATAAACCACAGCCAGTAATCATTTTGCCACCCATTGCGGCCGCATCTGTCACACCAGGAACCGGGCTTACTACCACGGTATTTTCTTTAGATGGTTCGCCATCCCAACCAGGCAACCCCAAAGATGAAATGTATTTCCGCTGGGATTGGAACAGCGACGGCCAATGGGATACCAAGTATTCTTCGGAACCGATATTTACGCATCGGTTCTACTCTCCGGGAAATCATAAACTTTTCCTTGAAGTACTTAATTCATCAGGGTTAACCGATACAAGTCATATTAATATCACCATAAATCCGGGGTTTTCTGCTCCTAGAGCAAAGTTTTCCAGTAATCCTCCTTCTGGCAACCGATTAACCAATTTTATCTTCGATGCATCTCCAACTAAAGATGATGAAGACTCCTTGAATCAGCTTCTTTTCCGCTGGGATTGGGAAGGCGACGAACGGTGGGATACAGGATTCAAATCCGATTACCTGGTAATGCATAATTATAGTGAGGTGGGTTCCTATCGCCCGGCTATTGAGGTGAAAGATCCAGCTGGATTGATCTCTCGTTATCAAACCGGTATTGAAGTTAATCAAACGAATCCCCGACTTTTCGCTTTTTTTAACTGGAGTCCTTTAAATCCATTGCAGTTGGAAACGGTGACGCTTGACGCCAGCCTTTCTAAAGATCTCGATCATTCAGATCATAAACTGGTTTATTATTGGAACGTCAACGATGAATCTCCGGATAGCCCGCCTCGGCTGAAGTTGGATGAATGGTTCGGACCTTTTGAAACACCAATGTTTACTTTTAGTTTCCTTGGAGAAACAGGTTACTCGGTGACGTTGCGAATTGTGGATCCGGATGGACTGGAAAACTCAATTAACCGTGAAATACGAGTTTTCCATCTGAACCGGCCACCTACACCCATACTCATTGTTAGCACCAAACTGGGTAACCTTACAACAGAATTTTTTCTGGATGGCAGAAATACCGCCGACCTCGAAGATTTATACTCGGACCTTAAGTTTAGGTGGGACTTTGAGGGTGATGGGCAATGGGATTCCGAATACCAGTCGGATCGGACTTTGTTTTATCGCTACAATACTCCCGGAGTTCACAAGATTGTCATGGAAGCCATTGATAAAGGAGGATTGACTGATACAACTTCGGTATGGGTTAAGGTAACTTCCGGCACGAATGAAACCGGATTGGTCATTGATCGTCGTAACGACTATACAGAATATTATCCCACCGTTAAGATAGGCGAACAATGGTGGATGGCTAAGAATATGAATTACGAGCCATTACGCAGTAACCCAAAGGTTGACACCCTATTAACCATGTGCTATAATGATACCATCACCAATTGCATGAAATGGGGAGGGTTATATTCGGCCTATTATGCAACCTTATTAGACCTCTCCGAAGGTGCACAAGGGATCTGCCCCAACGGATGGCATATCCCGACAAAAGGGGAATGGGAAACGCTAATTTCAACTCTGGGCAGCAATTCTGCAGTGGAAGATTTGTTATTGGGTGGCTCCAGTGATTTTAATGCGATTCTCGCAGGAATAGCTGAGCGAAAGTTTCTGAGAATAAAAGACGGAAGACCAGAGTATGAATGGAAATTCAGGGGTTTGAGTTCCGTTACTTACTTCTGGTCATCTACTCCTTTAAGGACCCCGCAAGCCACCAGTCATTGGTCATTCACTCTTATTAAAGGGACTTCAGAAGTTTCAACCGGATATGATATCAGGGCGAACTTTTATTCGGTGCGATGTATTAAAAACAAAACCTAATTGATGAAGAAAATACTGCTGATCGGAATAATACTACTGATGGTTTCCTGTGAAAAAAACCATGCACCGGTTATACATAGTATTACCTGCAGCCCTGAGAGCGGGAAACCCGGTACTGTTTTTACTTTAGCCGTAGTGGTTTCCGATGAGGAGGGGGATGTTCTAAAATATAATTGGAGCGCTGAATCGGGTGAGTTTACCGATTCAACCAATCAGGTTCAGGTGAAATGGAAATCGCCCATCGACGGAAGCGGAAAAACGTTCGATATCGCAGTATCTGTAACTGACGAAAAAGCCGCCGCAAATTCAAGTCATCAGATAAAATTGGCAAGCAACAGCGAACCGGTGGTTACTGATATCCGGTCGTATCCCACAACAGATGCGGCAGGGGCCGAGTTTGCCGTAAAGGTAATTGCCACTGATGCAGATAATGATCAGTTGACTTATAAATGGAGCTGTACCGATGGCGAATTCACCGATGGCATGGACCGATCGCTGGCCAGATGGCTGTCGCCGCTGAGCCCCCAGGATCAAGCCTATATTCTTGCAGTAGAAATTTCGGATGGAATAAATAAAATTGATACCACACTACAGATCAATGTACTGAAGGCTCCTGGAGGAAGTTTAACCGGCAAAACCAATTTTTTTGGGTGTACTATTCCTATCTCAGGGGTATTGGTGAGCATTGGAGAAAAATCGTCACGCTCTGATTCAACCGGGCATTTTGAAATCAAGGATATTTCTTTCGGCCAGCAGATTGCAGTTGCCTCAAAAGCAGATTTCACCCCTGTTAATCAAGAGGTTATTATTTCATCAGGCCAAACAACGGAAACTGAATTTCATCTGGCCTCGCTGATTTTCACCAGCAAGATTCATGGGGTGATTCAAGACCAGGAAGGGAAAGTATTGGCTGGAGCGACTGTTTTGATCCTGAACCCGGATCAAACTGAAAGTGACTTGAAAACGATCAGCGATGCTCAGGGCAATTATGAATTAAATTCGGTTCCACAAAGCATTTTAACGGTTCTGGTGCGGAAAGACCCGGATCAGTTATATCGTTATGAATCAGCCAATACTGAAATCTCAGTTACCAGTCAGGATACCCCATTGGAAATTTCTATTCAAAAGTTTTCATTGATTCCAGTGGTCAGCACCCTGCCTGCGCCTCTGGTATCCTATAATTATGCCAAAGGTGGCGGCGAGGTAACCTACGACGGAGAATCTGCCATTATTAAGAGAGGCGTTTGTTGGTCGGGGAGCACCAATCCCCAGATATCAGACAGTAAAACCGCAAATGGAACCGGAACCGGATCTTTTGAAAGCAGCCTGACCGGACTCACTGATGGAGCAACTTATTATGTCAGGGCCTACGCCACCAACAGTGGTGGTAAAACCGGATATGGTGAGGTGATCAGCATAACAACCATTCCCAATGGATCGTTCACCGATGCACGCGACCAGCAAACCTATAAAACGGTGGATATTGGTGGCCAGACCTGGATGGCCGAGAACCTGAATTTCGTGGCAGCCTCCGGCTCCTGGTGTTATGAGGATAAAACTTCTTACTGCTCACAATATGGAAGGCTGTATGACTGGAACCGGGTGACCAACGTGGGTAGCGGGAAAGATATTTGTCCGGCAGGTTGGCGCGTTCCAACCGATGCTGAATGGATCACCCTCAAAGATTATCTGGGTGAGAATCCGGGCTATAAACTAAAATCCATTTCAGGCTGGAATAAGAGCAGTAACGGCGATAACAGCTTAGGATTCAACGCCAAACCCGGTGGGTATCGATATTCCGACGGGACGTACGACGGACTCAATGAAGGGGTTTCATTATGGTCAGTGACAACAGGTCAGGATGGGGGTATCATTCAATATAATATGAATACCGCAAACAGCCAGTTACTGGGATTTGCTACGAGAGCTAGCGGCGCAACCGGGTATGTGAGGTGTCTGAAATATTAATTGAGGATATATTTAAACAGAATGAGCAGAGTATTAAAAAGTTGTTTAATCATTTTTGGATCGATACTGCCAGTCCTCCTGTTTCAATCCTGCAAGGAAGATGTTGAGATCTTTGCCACGCCGGATTTCATCCCGGTGGTTTACTGTCTGCTCGATCCGCAGGATTCCATTCAAACCGTCAGGGTTTCAAGGGTTTTCCAGAACCGTGATCAACAATCAGATTGGGAGCAAAAGTATGACCAATATCTCGACGATACCCTAAAACTGGTTTATCTGGAACAATTCGGGAAATTGGGCGACCATATCACCAGGAATTTCACCTTTGATAAGCAAATACGGCAGTCGGACGATTCCGTTTTTGCTTCCACCTACCTTTTTACTCTACCCTATCGTCCTGATTTCGCAGCCTTGTATCAGCTATATGTTTATTTTCCGGATACGAAAACGATGGTCTCATCGAAAATTCAGACCCTCTCAAAG